>CABHOW010000001.1 GCA_902168225.1 uncultured Flavihumibacter sp.
GATGAAATGATCTTTGTGCATGAAGGAAGCGGCACGGTGAAAACGCACTATGGTGAATTGCCATTTGGTTATGGTGATTACATTGTGTTGCCGAGAGGAACGATTTACCAGGTAGAATTTAATGATGATAAGAATCGTTTGTTCATTGTTGAATCGTTTACGCCACTACGCTATCCCAAACGTTACATGAGTAAGTTTGGGCAACTCATGGAGCATGCACCTTATTGCGAAAGGGATATCCGCAAGCCACAGGATCTGAAAACGCATGATGAGCAAGGTGATTTTCTCATAAGGGCAAAGAAGAAGGGAATGTTGTATGGTTTGCATTATGGCACGCATCCGTTTGATGTAGTAGGATGGGATGGTTGCTGCTATCCTTATATTTTTTCCATTCATGATTTTGAGCCCATCACAGGTCGTGTGCATCAGCCGCCACCAGTTCATCAAACATTTGAAACGAATGCATTTGTGGTTTGTTCAATTGTGCCAAGGTTGTACGATTATCATCCAAACGCTATTCCTGCGCCATACAATCACAGCAATATTGATAGTGATGAAGTGATCTATTATGTGGATGGCGATTTTATGAGTCGTAAGAATGTAACAAGAGGAATGATCACACTGCATCCTGCAGGTATACCGCATGGACCACACCCGGGTGCTGTTGAAAAAAGTATTGGTGCGAAGGAAACAAAGGAGCTTGCAGTGATGGTGGATACTTTCCGTCCGTTGATGTTGACGAAACAAGCCCTTGAAATTGAGAACGGAGATTATGTGATGAGTTGGGCAGAATAATCGATAAGAATTTAAAAAAGAAAAGGAGTTGCAAAGCAACTCTTTTTCTTTGCGGTATATTTTTACTCTGTAACCTTAATTTCAAACTTAGCCGGTATCACAAATACATTGGTAAAGTGAGGCTTGATCTTTTTCTGGTAACTAGCTGCTTCTGTCTGGGTTAAAAAATTTCCAAACCGTATTTTATAGTAGGGGCTTTGAAACATCAGGAATGTTTTCTGTTGTGGGTATTTTGAAAGCAGCAATGATTTAGCATTGATGGCTTCAGTCCTGTCGGTGGTGTTCAATACCTGCAGTTGATAGCCATTCACCATTTTTTTTGTGACAGTTTTCTTACTTGCAGATGGATCTGTAGTAGTAGTTTTTGTTCCAGTGCAAGCCGCCAGAACGAAAGGGATAAAAATGATATAAATGAGTTTTTTGATGTGCATTACTTCGGGGGTACCCTCAATTTGCAAAATCCACGCCAGAATCCTATTTGCTGTTGCGCTTTAGTGAATCAGTAACAAACTGGAAAAAAATATTTGGCGATAAAAAATTAGTTTTTACATTTGTTAACCATTTGGTTAAACTGGTTGGTTAAATGAAAAAAGACGCTACATTTGCAGTCCCAAAGGGGCTGGTACCATAGCTCAGTTGGTAGAGCAAAGGACTGAAAATCCTTGTGTCGCTGGTTCGATTCCAGCTGGTACCACTTCAAAAAAGCCTGATTTTTCATTAAATCAGGCTTTTTTTGTGCTTAACATGCACTTTTTCTATATCTGTTGGGGGGCGCCCTTAGCGCCCTGTTTGAGTTTTACATGTATTTTCTGCTAAATTTATCGAGAAGCCTTAATGAAAACCTTAATGAAATTTGAGCATTCTCATTGAAATTAAACTTTTATTACTTATGGCTACAATATCAGCTGTAGTTTTAAAAAGTAAGAAAATGAAGGATAGGCCCTATAATGTAAATACCCGGATTTGGCATAAGGATAAACCAAAGTATATTCCGGCGGAACATTGGGTAAATAAATAACTGCAGGGGATTACATCTAATCATCAAGTGCAAATTTTTAATAAGAAATTATTTTAAAACTTAGTGTATTTCCTACACTAAGTTTTTTACCTTTGTAAAAACATATCAAGGACTTTATCCCAAGGAGCTTCATAGAAGATTCGAATCTCGATTAGTCGTGAACCTAGGGCTTCATTCTTTTTAGGAAATAATTAATTAAAAAAAGTAATATGAATATTAAAAATTATAAAGGCGTTTTATACGGTGATGCGGTTCAACAACTATTTGAACAAGCAAAAAAGCATCAGTTTGCTTTGCCAGCAGTGAATGTTATTAACACAAACTCTATAAACGCGGTGATGGAAACAGCGAAAGCTGTAAATTCACCTGTAATAATTCAGCTTTCTAACGGTGGAGCTCAGTTTTATGCGGGAAAATCATTAAATAATGAAAAATTAGAAGCCTGTATATTAGGAGCTGTATCTGCTGCCAGACACGTTCATTTACTTGCAGAACACTACGGTGTTGCTGTGATCTTACATACAGATCATGCTGCTAAGAAGCTATTGCCATGGATAGACGGACTACTTTCACATGGCGAACGTTTTCATCAGCAAACCGGTAAACCTTTATTCTCTTCCCATATGCTCGATCTTTCTGAGGAGTCTATCGAAGAGAATTTAGAAATATCTAAGACATACCTTGAACGTATGAAGAAAATGGGTATGACTATCGAGATTGAGCTTGGAGTAACGGGAGGAGAAGAAGACGGCGTAGATAATACGGATGTGGACAGCTCTAAATTATATACTCAGCCATCAGAAGTAGCTTATGCTTACAAAGAATTAAGCGAAGTAAGTCCGCGGTTTACGATTGCAGCTGCTTTCGGAAATGTACATGGTGTTTATAAACCAGGAAACGTAAAACTTCAGCCAGTTATTCTTAAAAACTCTCAGGATCATATCCGCCAGGAATTTAATATAGAAGAAGAAAAACCTATCAATTTCGTTTTTCATGGTGGTTCGGGTTCTTCAAAAGAAGAAATAAGAGAGGCAATTTCCTACGGAGCAATCAAAATGAATATTGATACCGATATGCAATGGGCATTTTGGGAAGGAATTAAAGATTTCTACAAATCAAAAGAAGGTTATCTTCAATCTCAGATTGGTAACCCTGAAGGTGCAGATTCTCCAAATAAAAAGTATTACGATCCGCGCGTTTGGTTACGCAAGGGCGAAGAGAATTTTGTTAAGCGTTTAACTCAGGCATTTGAAGATTTGAATTGCATCAATGCAAACGACAAGCTTTAATTATTAAAGCTGACTTATAGAGAGACGCCGGGTTTATGATCCGGCGTTTTTTGTATACAAAATTCTTGTGGATGTCTTAAATTAGATCAATAAAATCATACCATGAAAAGAAGACAACGCAATTTTTTTGAAAGATTAGCCAATTCCGCTACTCACTTCACCGGTAGCTCGACCGCTTTTATTATCGCCGGATTCATAGTTGTAATATGGGGCATTCTGGGTCCGATATTTGATTATTCAGAAACATGGCAATTAGTCATTAATACCGGAACCACAATTGTTACATTTTTAATGGTTTTTCTGATACAGAAATCGCAGAATAAGGATTCAAAAGCAATTCATTTGAAGCTCAATGAATTATTAGCCTCTATTCCCAGGGCAAGTAATCGAATGGTTGATATCGAAGACTTGTCCGAAGAGGAACTTGATAGGCTTCATAATTTTTATTTTAAAATAGCGGAGCTGGCCAAAAAATCGGAACATTTGAAGAAAACACACACCAACGAATCTGCGCTAAAATCTCATATCGAAAAGTTGGGAACACTTGAGGGTAGTAAACATAAGTCGACCAATGATAATAATAAGGAAAGCAATTCAAGAAAATGACCTGGACTGTGTTTATGACATTCGAA
>CABHOW010000002.1 GCA_902168225.1 uncultured Flavihumibacter sp.
TCAAACTACAAGACCCTATACTGAGTTAGCTTATGCCCTTGCATCTAAATCAGAACAGTTGGTTGATTTGGTCCATACGCAAAACAAGAAGAGTAATTTCAATTTTGGATTTGAATATCGATTTAGCAGTGCCCCCGGGGCATTAAAAAATCAGAATGCCATTCACAATAATTTTCGCTTCACTACGCACTATCAAACAAAGAATCGGAAATATGAAATATTCTTTACTTATTTCTCTAATAAAGCAGCTTCTTCCGAAAACGGAGGATTAGTAGATAAAACGAAGTTAGATAGCTTAGCATTGAATGATCCCTATGAACTTGAAACCCGCATGGGCAGGTCGGGCACACTTATTCGAAACCCATTCAACACGAATGTTGTTTCGGGTAATATCTACAAGGAAAATACTTTCTTTATTCGTCATCATTTTGATCTCGGTAAAAGAGATTCATTGGTGAAAGATACTATCACCATTCAATTATTTTATCCTCGTTTCAGGATAGAGCACGATTTTAGATATGATAAGATGGAATATCAGTTTCTGGATAATTTCGCAGATTCTACCAAATACCTTACCTATTTTAATTTCAGTCTAAATAAAAACCCTGATACTTTAAGATTTATCGATACTTGGAAAAAATTTAGTAACACATTCAGTATACTTAGTTTTCCTGATAAAAATAATCAAAGTCAGTTTGTTAAGGCAGGCATCACTATCGAAAATATAAATGGTGTGTTCGACACGATCGCTACTACCAGCATTTATAATTTTATTGCAACCGGTGAGTATAGAAATCGAACCCGCAACCAGATTTGGGAAATAGAAGCAGCAGGGAAATTATATATTAACGGATTTAATAGTGGCGATTATCAGGCACTCGCTTCTCTTAAGCGACAGTTAGGGAAAAAAGCAGGGTATTTAACGCTAGGCTTTCAAAATGTAAATCGTTCCCCTTCTTTTATACTCAATTCATTAAGTAGGTTCCCTGTAAAGAATAGAACCAATTATAATAAAGAAAATATTATTCGCCTATTTGCTAATTATGAAAATCCGCGTCAGTCATTTCGATTATATGGTGAATATATGGGAATCAGTAACTACATGTATTTTGATAGTTTTTTTACAGCCAAACAGGAAGCCACTTTATTTAATGTATTGCATATAGGATTAGAGAAAAAAATTAAACTTGCTAAATATTGGAACTGGTATACAGAGGTTCATTTTCAGCAAACAACCGGGAACCCGCCTATTAATATTCCTGCTTTGTTAACCAGAAATCGGATTGCTTTCGAAGGGAATTTTTATACCAATCTATTTATTTCAACCGGTCTGGAACTGAGATATCATACACCTTATAAGGCCGATAATTATAGTCCAATGCTTGGACAATACTTCTACCAAAATACATTCACGCTGAATAATCGTCCGGATATAGCCGCCTACCTGCACTTTCGAATTAAGAGTTTTAAAGGCTTTGTTAGATTTGAAAACCTGAATACGTTAAATATTACAAGTAAGGGGGTAGGGTTTACGGCGCGCAATTTTGTTGCCCAAGATTATGCCAATACCGGTTTATGGACAAGAGTAGGCATATGGTGGAATTTTGTGAATTAATTTAGTTTTAATGGCTAACTTTGCATTGTGAAAAAAATTGTACTCATACTTGTTTTGTCTGCTTACACGCTTTCCGTTTCAGGAACCAGTGTAGCATTCCATTTTTGTATGGGGAAATTTGCCGGTACAAGTTTCTGGCAATCCGCAGATAAACATGATAGTGGTTGCGGGGTTTGTGGGATGGAAAAAAAGAAAAGCAGTTGTTGTAATGACCAACATGCCTATCTTAAACTAACTACTGATCATCAATTTGTACAAAAATCTACTGTCGATTTCCTGCAGTTTGAGGCTATTCTTCAAAATAATTTTGTAAGCAACACTTCCACCTTTCCGCTTACACCATCTCCCTTATTACCTTATTCCAACGCGCCCCCCAACAAAGGGGCTGTTTCATTAAATATATTGTATCGTGTTTTTTTAATTTAGGATAGATAGTGTAATTCGATCTTTTCAAGAACATTATCTACTTATTTTAAAAAATCAAAAATGAAAAATATTATTAAGCTAATTATAGCATTACTTATTGTTGTACCCTCTCAAGCCCAAATTAAAAAAGTTACCTTAGAAGCCAGTGGATTAACCTGTGCCATGTGCTCAAAAGCCGTTTATAATGCATTGCTAAAGGTTCCTTTTGTGGCAGCAGTTAAACCCAATATTCAAGAATCTATCTATGAAATTACATTGAAACCCGGTGCCGGTTTCGATCCTGATGCACTTAGCAAAGTAGTGAGTGATGCAGGGTTTTCCGTATCAGGCTTAAAAGCAGTGGTTCAATTTAATGGGATAAAAATTGCAAACGACGAGCATGTTTTTAATAACGGGTTATACATGCATTTTGTAAATGTTACCCCACAACAATTACAGGGTGAAAAACTAATCACTTTCATAGATAAGAATGTAGTGAGTGCGAAAAATTTTAAGAAATATGCTAAGCTTACTACCATGAAATGCTATGAAACAGGGGCTATGAGCGCTTGTTGCACAAAGCCTGCCGCTGTTAATAATGCTCGTGTTATACATGTAACCATATAATTGGATAAGATGTATAAAATCATATTTCTATTCCTATTTATTCCTGCGCTTTCACCGGCGCAGGAATTATATGTTTTTTCAGAGCCTGCTAGTAATATGCCTTCCCATTCTATTGGCGTTAAGCAGTCGATAAAAACAGTTTTTAATGATAATACCGGAGATCCATCTTTCAGGCACAATACGGATATTATGTTGGGGATCAATAAAAACCTAATGTTACATGCAGGTTTTGGGTTCTCAGATATGTACAGCAGCAAAACACAGTTTGAAAGTGTACGCTTTTACGCTAAGTACCGATTCTTATCTCATGATGCTATCAAAAAACATTTTAGAATGGCGGCTTTTGGGGAAGTATCACATAGTGTGAACAAACCCACCTATGAAGAGTTAAGTATAGAAGGAGATCAATCGGGCATTCGTTATGGACTTATAGCCACGCAATTATTACATAAACTTGCATTATCTGCTACAGTTAGTAATATCCAGGTATTACAAAATGAGAGATGGAATAAATCGCTATCGGGAATAGCTCCATTTCAGGCAATTGATTATAGTTTATCTGCAGGTTATTTAGTATTGCCAAAAGCATATACCAGTTATAAGCAAACAAATCTCAATCTATATCTTGAACTATTAGGACAGCAATTAACAGATCGGAAAGGCTATTTTATGGATATAGCGCCTGCTGCTCAACTCATTTTTAATAGTAGTATTAAATTTAATATGGGTTATCGTTGGCAAATAGCAGGTAATGTGAACCGAATGGCTTCTAATGGGTTATTTATTAGTGGGGAAATATTATTTTTAGATGTCCTTCGTAAACAAAAGGAATAAATTATCTAACTTTACACCGTGAAAAAGGCATTAGCCATACTCTCATTAAGTATTTATTTGTTTGGAGCAACAGAAGCTTATCAGTTGCTCAAATTGCCTTTATTTATCAAACACTATATTATTCATAAAAGCGCGAATAAACATATCAGTATCGCAGGTTTTATAAAAATACATTATCTCGATCCACTGGTTGTTGATGACGATTTTGATCAGGATATGCGATTACCTTTTAAAACACATGAATCTGTTAGTTGTACGATCACTGCTATTAGCTTGCCAACAGAAAGAATGGTAATTGATATTCCCTTTACCGCATCACTTCCTGCTAGGAATTTTTTCTTTAAGGAAGTAAATTATTCTTTTGATCATTTACCTACCATTTTTCAGCCTCCCCGAATAGTTTAGCATTGAGGTAATCAAATTTTTCTAATCTTCAGGTATATTTATCTGAATAATTTTTGTTTATGCTAAACAGAATCATTGAATTTTCTGTTCGCAATAAATTATTAGTAGGTATTGGTACAATAATACTAATAATTGCGGGCATTATAGCTTTCACTAAGCTGCCTATAGATGCAGTGCCGGATATCACTGATAATCAAGTATTGGTAATTACTACCACACCGGGCTTAGGAGCGCCAGACGTGGAGCGTTTTGTTACGATACCTGTAGAACAAGCCACACGTAATATTCCGGGTATCAAAGAACAAAGAAGCTTTTCCCGTTTTGGATTAAGCCTTGTTACAATTGTATTTAATGATCAAACAGATGTTTACTGGGCTCGGCAACAAGTTAGTGAGCGACTGATACAAGTACAGCAAGAAATTCCTAAAGGAATGGGTATGCCGGCGCTTGGTCCTGTTACCACGGGCTTGGGAGAAATATTTCAATACGTAGTAAAAGCAAAGAAAGGCTATGAAGCTAAGTATAGCTTATCAGAACTACGTACAATACAAGATTGGATTGTACGCAGGCAATTACTGGGTACAAAAGGAGTAGCCGATGTGAGTAGCTTTGGTGGATCCGTAAAACAATACGAGGTGGCTGTAAGATCTGATCAGCTAAAAAGCATGAAGCTTACTATCGCCGATGTATTTCATGCACTCGAAGCCAATAATCAAAATACGGGTGGTGCTTATATTGAGAAAGGTGATAATGTACTATTTATTAGAACAGAAGGGTTGGTTGCATCATTAGCCGACATAGAAAATATAGTGATCAAAAGGGTAAATGGCGATATCCCTGTACTTGTAAAGGATATTGCAACGGTAAACTTTGGAGAAGCTATTCGATATGGTGCAACGGTATATAATAATGAAGGGGAAGTAGCAGGCGCTGTAGTGATGATGCTAAAAGGTGAGAACAGTAATGAGGTTATTAAAAATATCAAAACAAAAATTGCAAAAATAGAAAGTACTTTACCGGAAGGAGTAAAAATCGAAGCTTTCTTAGACCGTACTAAAATGGTAAATAATGCTATCGGTACGGTAAAAACAAATCTTTTGGAGGGTGCTTTGATCGTAATTTTTGTTTTAGTACTATTCTTAGGTAATCTGCGTGCCGGGCTTATTGTAGCATCTGTAATTCCACTTTCTTTATTATTTGCGTTGATTTTAATGAACATAACGGGAACCAGTGGTAACCTCATGAGTTTAGGGGCACTTGATTTCGGATTATTAGTAGATGGGGCGGTAATTATTGTGGAAGCGGTTTTACATAAATTGAAACTGGATATCCCGGATAATAATACAAATAAGCTAACGCAGGAACAGATGAATAAAGAGGTGCAGAAAAGCGCTTCGGGAATGATGAATGCCGCAGCATTCGGTCAGCTTATTATATTGGTGGTATACCTGCCTATTCTATCACTTCAAGGTATTGAAGGCAAAATGTTTCGCCCCATGGCCGAAACGGTTTCTTTTAGTATCATCGGCGCGCTCATTTTGTCGGTTACTTATGTACCCATGATAAGTGCTTTATTGCTTAGTAAAAAAATTAAGCGGGCAGATACCTTTAGCGATCGGTGGATGAACACTCTTTCCATTTGGTATAAAAATATATTGCAAAAAATACTTACCATACCTAAAACCATTGTAGCTATCAATATTGCTTTATTTGGTTTAGCCATTTTGATATTAACAACATTGGGAGGTGAATTTATCCCTAAATTGGAAGAGGGTGATTTTGCAGTAGATACCCGCTTATTAACCGGTTCTTCGCTAAAGAATACCGTAAACACAACGCAGAAAACGGCACGTCTTCTATTAGACTCTTTCCCCGAAGTAAAGAAAGTAGTTACTAAAATTGGTGCAGGAGAAATACCGACAGATCCCATGCCTATGGAAGCAGCAGATATGATGGTGATTTTAAAAGACAAAAAAGAATGGGTGTCTGCTAAAGGTTTTGATGAGCTGGCAGAAAAAATGAGTAAGGTATTACAACAAATACCCGGTGTAACAACCGGCTTTCAGTTCCCGGTTCAAATGCGGTTTAATGAATTAATGACCGGAGCCCGACAAGATGTTGTGTGTAAAGTTTTTGGAGATGATTTGGATAGTCTTGCTGCTGTTGCTGCCCTATTAGGAGATAAAATAACCAAGATAGAAGGAGCGAAAGACCTTTACGTGGAAACAGTTACCGGCATACCACAATGGGTAATCACTTATAACCGACCCGCCATAGCTCGCTTCGGTGCCAGTATCAGCGATATCAACGCTACCATAGAATCTGCTTATGCAGGTGCTAAATCAGGCGTTGTATTTGAAGGAGAGAAACGTTTTGATATGGTGATTAGGCTCGATAAAAACCAACGCCTAAATACCGCTGAGTTAAATAATCTTTTAGTTGGTGTAGCGAATGGATCACAAGTGCCACTCAATCAATTAGCTACGGTTGAATTGAAAGATGGACCCTATCAAATTCAAAGAGAAGATGGTAGAAGAAGAATTACTGTTGGCTTTAATGTTCGCGGTAAAGATGTGCAAACTATTGTTACAGAATTGCAAGAAAAAATAAAGCAAACAGTAAAATTACCGGTAGGGTATTATATTACTTATGGCGGACAATACGAAAACCTGCAACATGCTACTGCCCGACTTGCGATAGCAGTACCCATTGCATTACTATTAATTTTACTTTTATTATATCTCACTTTTGGCAAAATAAAATATGGTTTGCTTATTTTTTCGGCAATACCCTTATCTGCCACAGGTGGTATCATTAGTTTATGGTTAAGAGGGATGCCCTTCAGCATTTCTGCAGGGGTTGGATTCATAGCCTTATTCGGTGTTGCCGTATTAAATGGTATCGTAATGATTACAGAAATCATTAAGCAAAAAAAATCCCATCCCAATTCGAAGCTGCATACCATTATTGTAGACGCTACAGTATCTCGATTAAGACCCATATTAATGACAGCCGCAGTGGCTTCTCTTGGTTTTTTACCAATGGCATTAAGTAATGGAGCAGGTGCAGAAGTGCAACGTCCATTAGCAACGGTAGTGATTGGAGGATTAGTTACTGCTACTATACTTACGCTGCTGGTATTACCCTGTTTATTTTTACTATTCGATACTGCAAAAATGAAGATGAAAATAAAACCAATGATCTGGGTAGCGATGCTTTTTCTACCCGCTATGCTGAATGCACAACAACCTGAAGTTAAAGCAAGCTTGCCTGAGCTTTTAGAAAGAGCCAGTCAGAAAGCGGCAATATTGCAGGTAGGTCGTATGCAAACGCAATATTTTGCAACACTCAAAGAATCATATCACGAAATACCAAAAACCCAAATTTCAACTGATTTAGGAAGTATTAATACATATGCATTCGATGCTAAAATTTCTATTTTGCAACCGCTGGCTCCGGGTGGGTTTTATCAAAGGCAAAAGAATTTATTAGAAACTTTTTTTCAAACAGCAACTGCTAATGCTAAAGTACAAGAGGCAGATGTGAAAAAACTAATCAAGCAATTATATATTCAACTGCAATACCAAACTGCAGCTATTGAGCTATTGCAGCAATTAGATAGTTCTCTTTCTCCTTTTCAAAAAATAGCAGCATTGCGATTAGAAAAAGGGGAGACCAACCTGCTGGAGAAAACAGTTTTAGATAATATGGTAATGCATAATAAATTAGTAATTACACAACAGCTGGCAGAACAAAAAGCGATACAACGGCAAATGAGCATTGTATTGCAAACAGATACTTTGTTTATAGCAGCAGACAAACTAGCGTCGGGTAAGCAGCTTTTCGATTCGGCACAATGGAGAAATAACCCTTTACTTGCATTCTACAAAGCACAGGAGAATCAATATGCGGCTGAAACTGAATTAACAAAAATAAAGTTGAAGCCAGATTGGGTAGTGGGCTATAG
>CABHOW010000003.1 GCA_902168225.1 uncultured Flavihumibacter sp.
ATATGCAAATACTCGGCAATACCCTCCCCGAAATTGCGCGTGAAAAAGCAGGCATTATTAAAGCAGGTATCCCTGTAGTAATTGGTGAAACAACACCTGAAACAAAATCTGTTTTTGAGTCGGCAGCGATACATTCCCCAATTTATTTTTCACACGAACACAGGTATGTACATGATTGGCTATTAGGTGCTCATTTATTAGAAGTAACTATAGTAGAAAAAAAACACAATGCGTATCATCAATACCAACTTGATTTAACGGGATTATATCAAACAAAAAATTTAATCGCTGTAATAGAAGCGGCTCAGCTTCTTCATCAAATGGGTTGGAACACGGAACAATCAATTGTGCATAGTGCTTTATCACAAGTAAAAAAATTAACCGGATTACACGGGCGCTGGGAACAACTACATCATCAACCTACCATCATTGCTGATGTAGGGCATAATGTAGATGGAATCACTGAAATTAATAAACAACTGGAACTGATGCAGTTCCATAAACTGCATATCGTAATAGGTATGGTAAAGGATAAAGATATTGGTACCGTATTATCTCAACTCCCTCATCATGCACACTATTATTTCACTAAGGCACAAATTCCCAGGGCCTTAGATGAAATAAGTTTACAGGCTTTGGCTATGGGAAAGGGCTTACAAGGTAATAGTTACTTAACTGTAAATGAAGCTGTGAATGCAGCCATTTCAAATAGTTCAACGAATGATTTAATACTTATTTGTGGTAGCGTATTTTTAATTGGGGAAATTGATACAAAACTATGGCATTTGTAGCCATCCTAATTTTAAAGCAGCCGCAAACATGGGCCCTGCTTGTGTTCCATGCGTAAATGTTGCATCTTTTAGCATTTGTAAAAACTGTTGTTTACTATATAAAACCAACTCAATATCTTCATAAGGATCGTAAGTTGTTTCCAAATTTTGTACTGCATTACGCGCTAAAAAAAACCATGCTTTATTATGCTCTAATGGTGGATTCGGATGCAGCGTATATAGTAATTCAATATCATTACTGGAGTAGCCGGTTTCTTCTTGCATTTCGCGTTTAACTGCTTCAATCGGTTCTTCGCCTTTATCGATCATGCCGCCCGGTAATTCAATACTTTCAATACCTACCGCATGCCGGAATTGCTTAACCAATACCACTTCTTCTTTTGCTGTTACTATCACGATATTACAGAAGCTGGGTATATCAATAATGATATAAGGATCGAGTACCCTGCCATCGGGCAACTCACAGGCTTCTTCTCTTATTTGTAACCATTTCTTACGATACGTAACGATAGAGCTTAATGTTTTCCAAGGTTTAGGCATATTAGAAAGAAACCAGTTTATTCATTTTTAATAAAGCATACAGGATCGTGCAGGTTTGCATCGATTGAACAAATTTCTGCTCTTTAAACCATTCTATAAAATCATCCCATTCCAATAATAACACTTCTATCCCTTCTTCTTTATCCAATGCTGCATGAGGATCATAAACACCTCCGGTGGCTAGAAACATGCGCATTACATTCGTATTTGTAGTGGGGTTAGGAGAAACAAATCCGAGGTACTCAATATTTTCGAATCGATATCCTGTTTCTTCCAGCAACTCTCTTGCCATGGCATCCTCCAATGAAGCATCTGCAGGGTCTACACAGCCTCCCGGTAATTCAACAGCTATAACATCTAATGCCGGACGATATACTTTTTCTATAATTACTTTCCCTTCTTTGGTAATAGCCAAAGCAGTAGCATAATCCGGGAATCCATATACATAAAAAGGTTCTATAATAGTACCATCTGCCCGCTGATAACTATTCTTCCTTACATCAGCCCACTTATCTTTCACTAATTGCTCCGAAGCAATCAGTTTCCATTTCTCTACATTACTCATTACCAGTTTTTTATTTCTCTTAAGGTGGTTATATGTGCAGTATGGTGCTTACCGTGCCAAGCATATAGCCCTAATAAAAACCACAAACTCATTTCGCGTTTGCTTTCCGGATGAAAAACTTTACGCTCCCATTGATCATCTCGCAGATCTTTAATGGCAGCATAAAATCTCAGGTGAAGGGCGTGCAATAGGGTAACAGAAACATTAACAGGTATAGCGGCTACATCAGATAGTTTGGCCCACTCACTTTCTACATACGGCTTTATGGAGGGATTATCTTCTGTTAAACCCAACTTGAAGCGGCAGTAGGCATTCATATGACTATCGGCTACATGATGTACCACTTCTTGGACCGTCCACCCTCCTTCCCTATAAGGGGTATCCAATTGCGCTTTGTCTAAATTAAGAATGGCCCGTTCCAGCTCTTCGGGTAAAAATTTAATATCCAGTAACCATTCCTCCTTTTGCTTTTCCGAGAAAGGCTTTGGCTCGTATTTGCCGATGGGGTATTGATTTGTCATAAATTATCAGTTATGAATTAGGAATTATGAGTTATGAATTATGAATTTTTAATTCTTATTTCATAATTCTTAATTCTTAGTTTTCCGCTCTTAATTCGTGGCCTGTTAATTGAATAAATACATCTTCTAAATTCGCTTTTTTAACCTCTTTAGGTCTTTCGAATCCACCGGCAACTAAATCATCGATTAATTTATCGGGTGAATCCAACGCAATGATTTTTCCACTATCGATAATAGCTACTCTGTCACAAAGCACTTCTGCTTCATCCATATAATGTGTAGTAATAATAACGGTGGTACCTTTCTTTCTGATATCCAGTACCAAGTCCCATAAATTCCTACGTGCTTGAGGATCTAATCCTGTAGTGGGTTCATCCAAAAAAATAATCTTGGGTTTATTAATCAGTGTGGTCGCAATGGAAAATCGCTGTTTCTGTCCACCACTCAATTCCTTATATTTTGCTTTTGCTTTATCGCGCAAATTCACTGTATCCAATAATATTAAAGGATCGATAGTTTCATTGTATAGACCGGCAAATAAATGTATCAATTCAACCAACGTTAAACCGGGATAATACCCTGAGGTTTGTAATTGTACACCGATGATTTTTTTGATCTCATTCGGTGCTTCATCCAGGTTCAAGCCATCTACTATAACGCTCCCGCTGGTTTTCTCCCGAAGTGTTTCAATGATTTCTAAAGTAGTGGATTTACCGGCCCCATTGGGCCCTAGAAGTCCAAAAATTTCTCCTTCCTGAACTTCAAAACTGATCCCTTTTACGGCATGAAAATCCCCATATTTCTTATGTAAATCTTCTACCTGAATAATTGTTTTGCTCATACTTAAAAATTATATACTAACCCTGTGGATTGTTGGCCAATGCCAAGTCCCAAAGATGCTTTACTATTGTATTTCTTATTAAATAACACAACTGCTGTTACTAAATTCTTTTGGGCACTTATGGTTAAATAGCTGCTGAGGGCCGAAGAAACAAAACCTCCGCCGATAAGTCCCCAGCCTAATCCGGTATTACTATTCGAACCGCTTAATTTCCCAATACCAACTATAATAGCAATAGCCCCTGTAAAGTTCAGTATTTGTGCGGTTATTTTATTAGCCTGATGCTTATCATATAATTTCAACAATTCGGTATCACCGGTTCTGAAAAAAAGATGTTTAAATTCACTACTACCTCTAAAAACAGAATCGTGATAAATAATATTATTCGGTTTGGGGCCTACTAAATAAGTCATACTTCCACCCCTGTTTAAGGGCTGTTGCGCCACAACAAAAACACTTATCATACATAAAAAAAATAAAAAAAAGAGGCTCTTCATAATACCTATCAATTAAATATTTTTTGTGACATGGGCTAATTCATCCATCATTTCTTTACTTCCAATAAATAGCGGTGTTCTTTGATGCAGTTTAGTGGGAACAACATCTAAAATACGTTGTGTACCATCAGTAGCAGCGCCGCCGGCAACCTCTACGATAAATGCAAAGGGATTTGCCTCATATAACAATCGTAATTTACCGTTAGGCTTATCGATGGTACCGGGATACATAAAAATACCACCTTTGATAAGATTGCGATGTACATCGGCAACCATGCTGCCTATATAGCGCTGAGTATACGGACCCCCATTTTCTTTGGTTTTACGCTGACATCCATCGATATATTTTCTGACACCTTCAGGATACTGAAAGAAATTACCATGGTTCACCGAATAGAATTTACCGGATGGCGGACATTTAATATCAGGATGACTCAATGAAAATTCCCCGATCGAAGGATCTAATGTAAATCCGTTAACTCCTCTGCGGGTGGCATATACGAACATGGTGCTGGAACCATATACCACATAACCTGCAGCCACTTGCTTTTTACCTTGTTGTAAAAAATCTTCCTGTGTACAAGGTTTACCTAACTCACTCACTCTTCTGTATACACTGAAAATCGTACCGATCGAAACATTCACGTCAATATTCCCACTACCATCGAGGGGATCAAAGAGAACAACATACTTACTGTTATTACTGATTTCATCGTTAAATACAACAAAATCATCCATCTCCTCACTACCAATACCGGCGCAACTAATACCATGTTTTAGCACCCCCATAAACTGGTTATTGGCAAATATGTCGAGTTTTTTTACATCTTCTCCTTGCACATTGATACTACCGGCATCTCCTAATATATCTACCAATCCGGCTTTATTCACTTCCACATTCACTCTTTTGGCTGCCAGTGCCAAATCTCTTAATAAACGGCTCAATTCTCCGGTAGCACTCGGAAACTGACGTAATTGCTGAAGGGTAAACTCATCTAGGGTTAGTACCGTCCTATTCACATTCATGAGCAATCAAAGTTTACATAAAGATAGTCGTTTGCGGCGATGTATATTTGTTTCTATGAAACTATTCAAATTTGGTGGTGCCAGTGTAAATAGTGTGGAAAGAATTAAAAATCTGGTACCCATTATTAATTTTTATAAAGGAGAAACGCTTACGATAATTGTTTCCGCCATGGGTAAAACCACGAATGCTTTAGAAAAGGTAGCTGCCGCTTTTTTTGCCGGGAAAAAAGATGAAGCATTAAGTCTTTTTGAACAGGTAAAACAACAACATCTTACCATTACAAAATATATTTTAGTAAAAGAATACAATGCATGTTACGAGGCATTACTTAATTTTTTTACGGAGGTAGAATGGTTATTATATGATAAGCCCGTACGTGATTTCGATTATTATTATGATCAAATCGTTTGCTGCGGCGAGTTACTAAGTACAAGTATTATTAGTTTTTATTTGCGGGAGGAAGGTATTGCTAATGAATGGGTAGATGTTAGGGATATACTAAGAACCGATAATAATTTTAGGGATGCGGGTATCGATTGGGAATGGAGTACTGTAAAAATAAAACAGCGAATACGCGAAGCTGCGGTTCCCATTGTTATCACACAAGGCTTTATCGGCGCTACCGATGATAATGAAAGTACAACATTAGGTAGGGAGGGCAGTGATTATACGGCGGCTGTTTTTGCCAATATTTTAGATGCGGAATATGTAACCATTTGGAAAGATGTAACAGGAGTGATGAATGCAGACCCAAAGGTTTTTCCGGATGCCCAATTGATGCCTGAATTAAATTTTACGGAAGTAATAGAAATGGCCTATTACGGGGCTCAGGTTATTCACCCCAAAACAATCAAACCACTTCAGAACAAAGGCATTCCTTTATTGGTAAAATGCTTTTTAGACCCAACATTACCGGGGACAATCATTCATGAACAAAAAATAAAAAAATTACCCCCTGTAATTGTGATCAAACAAGATCAGGTATTGATGCATCTTACTACCAATAATTTTTCATTTGTGGGAGATGAGCCCATGAGTGAGTTATATAATTTATTTTCCCGTTTAAAGATAAAACCCAATCTTATTCAAACCGGTGCTATCAGCGTACAACTCTGTTTTGATGATAGAGCAGAAAAAATTGGTCAACTTGCTGCCGCTGCAAGTATTTTCTTTGATGTACAGGTAGAGAAAAATCTATCCTTATTAACGATCCGACATTATGATACTAAAATTGCAGCGAAGCTTACAGAAAATAAAACGATCATATTACAACAACAAACACCGGAAACAGTACAATATGTTTACCAAAATATATCTTAATCTAACAACGGTGCTTTAAAAAGAAATTTTTCGAGTGTATCTTTTAGTTCCTCCTGTTTAAACGGTTTAACTAAAATCGCATTTAAGCCACTTTGCAGATATGCATCGATATCGTCTTGTAAAATAGTAGCGGTTAGCGCAATAATAGGCACATTTGCTTTCTCGGTATTTGTTAACCTTCGTATAGAGGCAGCCAGTTCATCACCCGTTAAGCGGGGCACATTAATATCCGTGAGTACAGCATCGTAATCGGATTCCTGAAACATTTCAAATGCCTTAACGCCATCTTTTGCAATATCAAAAATAAATTCCAGTTTTTTAAGCTGCAAGCTCAGTAACATGATATTTACATCATTATCTTCTACCACTAATAAACGCTTACCTTTCAGATGCTGATCATTTGTTGTTACTGCCATTTCCTCCGTTCCTATCGTTTCATCGGCCGTTGTTATTTCGTAGGGTATTTTAAAAGTAAAAACCGATCCTTCGTTTACAACACTATTTACACTAATAATCCCGCCCTGAAGTTCAACTAATAGTTTACAAATAGACAAGCCAAGTCCTGTTCCTTTGATAGATCTACGTGTTTCATGCAAACTATTACTTGCAGTTACCTGTGTAAATTCTTCAAAAATCGTTTCAAGCTGATCTGCAGGTATTCCCATACCCGTATCATGAATACTAATTTGTATGATTGCTTTCTGTTCGTTTTGCTCTACAATAACAGCTACCAGTTTTACGCCCCCGGCACTTGTGAACTTTATTGCGTTACTTAATAAATTATATAAAATTTGTCGCAATCGAAGCCAATCTCCATTTACCGTAAAATTTGGTGGGATACGGATATCGGTTGTAACAGCCAATCCCTTTTTGGCAGCCATGGTATTAGACATGGCAAAAGCCACATCAGATATAGCTTTTGTAAGTAGAAATGGTTTCTTTTCTAATTTTAATTTTTTAGCATCCAATTTTGAAAAATCTAGTACATCATTTACGGTAGCGAGCAGGTGTTCGGATGAGGTTTTAATGGCTTCGATAAATTTTTTCTTTTCAGGATCCTGTTCCATTTTATCGATCAACTCTGTAAAACCCATAATCGCAGTTAAGGGAGAACGGATTTCATGACTCATGGTGCTTAAAAATCTACTTTTAACCTGAGCTAATTTTTCTGCCTTTTCTCGGGCTTCTACAATTTCTTTTTCGTAATAGATTGTTTTGTAAATGTTATACACCAATACGCCTATAATGAGTAGAATCACTACAATAGACCCCCAAGATAAATGTGCGGCAGCTTTTTGTGCATTTGCTGTAAACCCTTGATCACTCATTTGCATCAGATCGCGGGTGTTTATCAAATTCTGAAATAAAATGAATAGAATAACGACCAAACAAATAACGATCAGAATAATATTTGAAACAGATAGTTTCGAGCGGTGCATGCGTAAAGTTAGCGGAAAACCACATATTTACCGTTTGTATCCACCCCAATCAAAGGCAATCGCCTATTGGCTTCAAAATGCATGTACACTTCTTTTAAGCTGGCCGATAATTTATCATAGCCGGGCGTATATTCCGCCAGTTTGCGAATAGCTTTATCCACTTTATCTCCTGTGTATCGCATAGGAAAAATATGTACCGGAATAAAAGCTTGTTTATTTTTAAAAGCAGTTCTTGCCAGTACATATAGTTCCTCGATCTGGTGATCTTGAATGGGAATACAGCCTACTGTAATGCAGCCCCCATGAATAAAGATCTCATTTCCGGGATGTAGCGAGTCGCTCCACTGTATATCGGCCGCATTGGGGTAATTTAATCCCAGTGCTAAGTGATAATTGCTATTCGGACGGAATTCATTGATATAATAAAAACCTTCCGGTACCTGATAATCACCTTCTTTTCTTTTAGGGCCAAGCACACCGGAAAGTGCACATACCTTATATGTTTTAAACAATTGAAAAGGTGCTTTATTGTTATTTCTAGCCCATACTTCCAGCTGCCCCTCTTGCTTAAAATTACGGATATATATTTGATACACGGGCCAGTGCAAGCCATCGGCTAAAAATTCTTTTTTAAGTTTTATCTCCTGTTTATCAAATATTGTTTCAATTGAATGCTTCTTTCTTTTCTGTGCAATACCGGGTATAGAGATCGCTATACAGATCAGTAAAGAAGCAAAAAATTGTAGTCGTGGCATATATACTTATCGAATGAGATCACCAAAATACAAAGCATTTACAAACATCTTTGAAGTACCTAACCAGAAAGCCCTGAAATTTAAGTTATCTACCATAGAAATAACCCTGCCTCTGCCAATATTATCTATATTAATAACTGCTGTATTTTTTATAAGATTTTTATAGCCTCTATATAAGTATCCACTTTGCAGAGGATTATTGGTATATACAACAGGAGCATTATAAGCTCCACTATTTTTATCCATGAATAGCGTATTTGATTTGAAAATACTTACAGAAGGGTTGGTATATCCATAACCGAGTGGATGTGTAAGGTCTACTTTTGCCTCGAAAAGAGAGCCTGCCATATCTTTTGCTCTTGTTTCATCGGAACGTAAATAGTAAGGTAATTGTATTGTACTGTCTTTTTTTTCATCTGTTGATTTGAATGATACTGCTGTGAAACCATTGGTACTAAGCCATTTAGTAGCATCTTCTGTAGCTATTAATGTACCACCGGCAGACACCCATGCTCTCAATTTATCTTGTGCATTCTTATTGAAGTTACTGTAAGACCCAGAGGGCATTATGATTGTATGATATCTACCAACATTGATATTGTTAAAGCGATCAACATCCACAATACTTACAGGTATATTAAAGCGAACATCTAATAAGTGCCATATTTCACCAACATCAGGAGCGCTGGTACCTGTGCCGCCAAACATCATGATACGTGGCGTTTTCAATGGTATAAAACTAGGGCTACCTAAATCGATACCACCACTTGCCAATCCGGTAGGTAATGCAATTACTTCTACTCCGCTATTGCCCACACAATCATCAATTAAATTGGCCAATACCTCCCCTTTTCTATTACCCGTTTGTGATCCAACAGGGATGATCACAGTTCCAAAATCAAAAGCTTCTTCTTTCCCATTCACCATCATTTTAAATTTCTGCGTAGCTACTTTAGTTAATACGCCTTTGGATTGTAATTTATGTACTACTTGCGGTGCATAATATTCATTCCAGCGAATAGCATACGCATAGGCATTGTTGAGATGATGGGTATGCAACCCTAGAAGAGCTATTTTTTCTACCCTATCCCCTACTGATGGCGAACCTGCTTTAACTTCTGCATAGGGCAACCCGAATGCAAGGGGCATCGTCCAGGCAGTTACATCATAAAATAGACTGTCTTTATACTCAAATGTTTTTTCGAATACAGTTTTGATAATTTTGAACTGTTTTTGATTCGTAGGAATTACATAAGCACTGCCGGCTTTAAACGATTTACCGTCGGCAGAAAAATCTTGTTTTAAGGGATATATTTCTACTTGATGGCGAAGGAGCATTTGAATAAAAATATTCGTACGCGCCTTATCATTAACATCGCCTATGATATAAGATTTGATAGGAAAACTGGCTGATTCTTTATCAATGTCTTTAAAAAAGTCTCGTTGGTAGCTTAGCATTTCTTTTCTCAATCCGCGAGCGGCAGCGAGCGTAGATAAAGCGGCCGTAAATTGATTGCGAATGGTGAAGGGGAATGTAAGCAAGCCATTTTCTGTTTCCTGAATATGTCCGCGACTACTCGCCTGTTCAAATAAAATACCTACTCCGCCATTGATATCGGGATAGGTGGATCCTTTACCGTAGTAAAAATCGTCGTATCCTTCTTTCGTAAAATAAAGGGAGCCGATACTGTCTAATGCTCTTGCGTGATAATTACCGATCGCACCGGTGAGCTCTTGATTTTTTAGTGGGGTATTCGGGTTTACGCGAGAGGGAACACCGGGTTGAAAAAAGAAAGTGGAATTGCTGCCCATTTCGTGATGATCTGTAAGAATATTAGGTTTCCATTGATGAAATAAAGCTAATCTGTTTTGGCTTTCCAGATGTTGAGCCGGCAGCCAATCCCTATTCAAATCGAACCAATAATGATTAAATCTTCCACCAGGCCAAACCTCATTATACTCTCTTGCAGCAGGGTCGCTTACAGGGGTCATGCTCTTGTGCATATTTACCCAGGTTGCAAAACGATTTAGTCCATCCGGGTTGAAGGAAGGATCTAATAATACTACCGTATTTTCCAGAAGTGCATCAACTTCCGGACCTTGTGCCGCTGCTAAATAATAGGCAGATAATAAAGAAGCATTTGCACCACTGCTTTCATTTCCATGAATGCTATAACCCATCCACACAACAATGGGCATGTCTGCAATATTCAAGTTAGCTGATTTAGCAGCATCTGTTAACTGTAGATGTTGCTGCCGAATATTTTCCAGGTTTTGATGATTTTTAGGAGAAGTGATGATGAGCACCAGTTGCTGGCGACCTTCATAGGTAAGACCCAGGGGCTGTAATTTAATACGATCCGAAGCCGCAGCGAGGGCTTTCATATAATTTACCAATCGATCATGGGTAACATGCCATTCTCCTACTTCATGTCCGATCACAGATTTTGGCGTAGGAATAGCGGGGTTATAACTAACATTTTTAGGGAGATAATAAGATAAATCTTGAGCTATCGTAGTTTTAAAACAGCATAATGTTATTATAAAGAAGACAAGCTTTCTCATATAGATCGTTTAGGTGAGAAAGATACTGCCAAAAAGCAGATTACAAAAAAAATAGGTACAATTGGATTAAATACGATTTCTAGCCACCCTAGGATCAACAATTACTTCATCCCTTTCAAAGTCTAATTTAATCCGCCACTTCTGCAATGTGGCTGCCCCAATAATTACTTCTTCGCTGAGTGATGGAACTACTAAAAATTCATCGCTTAATAAAATATCATCAATATAAAAATCTAATGCTATCCTTTCTGTTACAGTAATGTATTGCCCCTCATTTGCAGTTTCCATTTTTCTTCTAACCCCTAATGCTTCTGCTTTGCCCAATTTATCAACAAAATCGGGGTGTATACAAGAATGACTAGAGCCACTATCAAAAAGCGTATACAATCGCTTTTCTGACTGTGAGCCTTGATATATAAGTGAGCGCTTAATAATAGACATTATAACCTTTTTCCAAAGCTAAAACATTCACTTAATGAATCTATCAAGATGCGGTAAACACCTAATAAAAACCGTGATAACCCTGTAAACCCTATACCTTTTACCTTATACCTTTCACCTCTAAACTCTAACCTCTTAAGCGTACATCTCTGCACGTAGTTCCCGCACCCTTGTATCTTCCATATATTCATCAAATGTCATTAACCGATCGATGATGCCTTTAGGGGTAAGTTCAATGATACGGTTTGCCACTGTTTGCATAAATGTATGATCGTGCGAAGTGATAAATACGATACCCGGGAAACTTTGACAGCCTTCATTGAAGCTTTGGATACTCTCCAAATCGAGGTGGTTGGTAGGCTGATCTAGTATAATAAGGTTCGGGTTTTGCAGCATCATCCGGCTTACCATACAACGAACTTTTTCTCCCCCGCTTAATACATTTGTTTTCTTCTGGATATCATCTCCGCTAAATAACATTTTACCCAAGAAGCCCCTGATAAATGGTTCATCGGCATCTGTAACATGTGGCGGAACATATTGCCGTAACCAATCCATCAAACTCAATCCCTCTTTAAAAAACTCGTTATTTTCCTGAGGCAAATATGCTTTTGTGATCGTAGTACCCCATTCATATTTACCCGCATCAGCAGTGGCATTTTCGCTAATGATTTCGAAGAAACTGGTAATAGCGAGTGGATCCTTACTTAAGAAAGCAATTTTATCTCCTTTACTAACACTGAAGGTAACTTTATCAAAAAGGGTCCGATTGTCAACCGTTTTTTTCAGGTTCTCGACATTTAATATTTGATTACCCACTTCTCGTAATGGTTGAAATATGATACCGGGATATTTTCTATTAGAAGGCTCAATTTCTTCAATCGTTAATTTTTCTAATGCCTTTTTACGAGAAGTAGCTTGTTTACTTTTAGAAGCATTTGCCGAGAACCGAGCAATGAAATCGATAAGCGCCTGACGCTTCTCTTCCATCTTTTTATTCTTATCGTTGATTTGTCGGCTCATTAACTGGCTACTCTCGTACCAGAAAGTATAGTTACCGGTGAAAACTTTGATTTTAGAACGGTCTACATCGGCCACATGGGTACAGATAGTATCTAAAAAGTGACGATCGTGACTCACCACCAAAACAATATTTTGATAATCGGCAAGAAAATTCTCTAACCAACCGATGGTTTCAATATCCAACCCGTTGGTAGGTTCATCGAGCAATAAAATATCGGGGTTACCAAATAAAGCTTGTGCTAATAATACTCTCACCTTAAAATTAGAAGGAATATCTTTCATTAAGCTTTGGTGCATATCTGCAGTAACACCTAAATCACTTAACAAACTACCGGCATTGCTCTCCGCTTCATAACCTCCCATCTCGCCAAATTCAGCCTCTAATTCTCCTGCTTTCATGCCATCCTCTTCCGAGAAATCTTCTTTAGCATAAAGCGCATCTTTTTCGTGCATTACATCCCAAAGACGCTTATGCCCCATTAAAACGGTATTTAAAACCGTACACTCATCGAACTCAAACTGGTTTTGTTTTAATACCGCCATCCGTTCACCCGGCGTAATTTCAACAGTACCTTTATTCGGCTCAATTTCACCACTTAAAATTTTGAGGAAAGTAGATTTACCGGCTCCATTGGCACCAATTACCCCATAACAATTACCCTTTGTAAAATTGATATTTACTTCATCGAACAAAACCCTTTTTCCATACGCGAGGGTAATATTTCTTGCACTGATCATACGATACGCCTGTTTTGAGGGCGCAAAGGTACGGAATATATAGGAGATAGGTAAAAGGGTATAGGGTATAGGGTATAGGGT
>CABHOW010000004.1 GCA_902168225.1 uncultured Flavihumibacter sp.
ATATTCATAAGACAATTAACCATAAATAAATATATTATGAGAACCTTTGATGAAGATTTTGGTTACTTTAGACAAAATTGTACGTTTGAAAAAATATTTCTTAAGGAAACCTTTTCACCGGATAAAAAGGATTGGCTTCTATTAATTCCCCTCTTTTTGATATTTTTGGGATGCGTTTTACTTTATTTTAATTATTTGAAGTGGGGACTAATATTAGCAATACCCAATTTTTTTGTATTCTTTTATTACATTATTCTCGTGAAAGCTAAACAAGCTAATAAAGAATTAAAAATGAATAATTTACCTTTTTCAGAATATCAGCAATACGTTTATAATCTAAATCAAGGCTATACCATACACCGCCACCATAATAGGTTTTGGCTTGTACAAAACTTGTTTGTGGTGCTATTTTCTCTAATTTATCGTAAGGATTTTCAAGGAAATTGCCAGTGTCCATCAATAAACTTAGCCACGGAGAATCTATGGCATTTTTGATACGGAGCATTCCTTCCGGTGTTGAGCCAAGTCCCCAGTGGTTTTCAAGGGCCAATAGTACACCACATTCTTCTGCTTTTTTCAAACATTGCTGAATACTATCGATACACCATTTAAAGGCTTCATCTTCGGTATATCCCGGAATAGCAGGCTCAATACCTCGTTTAGCCATAAAATCATCAAATGATTTGATAGTACCCCATCGGCCGGTATTCAAACGCATACAGGGAATACCCATTTTGTAGGCTAATTCAATACAATGGTTAGTATGGTCTATGTGTTTTTTTAACTCTGCCTTATCAGGATAAACAAAACCCTGGTGAATGGACAGACAGGTCATAGCGATACCGTTTACAAACGCATGCTTTTTTAATTTTTGCAAATAACCGTTGTCTTCACCTGCCATCTGACGATGTAAGACATCAATACCTTCTATACCTAACCTGGCAGCTTCATCAATTACTTTCTCAATCGGAAATTTCTCTCCCTTAAAGTGCCAGTAAGAGTAGCTTGACACACTTAGTTTTATTTTTCCGGCTACAGGAGCCGGAGCAACAGGTTGTGCCTGGGCAAAGGTTGGTGCGCAAACAGCTGCGCTACCTAATGCTGCATTTTTAAGAAACGAACGTCGGGTTGAGTGCATGGGTAATATGAAATAAGGTTATATTTAATAGACTAAAAATACTGCATTACTAAAAATAAGTTTGCCGCTATACCAGAAACCTCTGAAAATAGGGTCGTCAGCCATATATACAATTTTTCCTCTGCCCATTTCCTGCACACCAAAGATTAGGGTATTTTTCATTTTATCTTTGGCTTTTTCACCCACAAATCCGGTTACATAATTATTGTCTTTGAGATAGCCTACGTTCCAGCCTTCTTTCATGTATTCAAAATTGTAAGGGTCCCGGGCCAATAGATTATAGCTACCATCAGTACCATAGCCTAATGGATGGGTTTTGTCTATCTCTACTTTGTAAATAGCGCCAACTACTTGTTCCGAAATACTTTCTCGTTCTCTTGTACCGTAGGTTTTTAACTCCGGCTTATCATTAGCCGAATTGTCTTTCTTACGTTTTAACCCAAAACCATCTTTATCGGCAAAATAACCTGTTGCCCCTTCCATGGCAATTACTTTTCCACCAGCTTGAATCCATTTCTTCAGTGCGTCGCCATTACCCAAAACTTTATCATAACTTCCGTCAGCCAAAATCAATACATCCAGTTGGTCAAGCGGTACCCGGGAAAAAGTTGAGCCTTCAATTACCGTAATAGGGTAATGAATCTGTTGCTCAAAGAAGTGCCAGACCTCACCAAATGCAGTAGGGGAAACACCGTCGCCTGAAACAACAGCTACCCTTGGGTTTTTCAGCACATTAACTGAATTAGACCCAAAATCATTACCCGAACTAACCATGCCCGAATTAGAGGCCAATAAGTTAATATTAAAATTCTTAGCAGCTGATTGAATAATTTTATCGAACTCATCACCCAATCTTAAATTATTGGTTCGGGTGATTATGATGGATCCGACCTCAAATTTTCTACCACCTGTTTCGAATGGATTTTCATTGAAACGAACCTTAATTCCTTTTGATAAAATATGTGATAAGAATTTCACGTCTTCAAACGAAGTATAAGAGGCAATATAGGCATAAGGTTTTCCTTCAATAGTTAAAGCCGGAATCGTATTGCTTGATTGCGGATTGCCAACAGATAATTTTTCTTTAGTAGCAAATGCTTTTAAACCATAGGCATAGGGCATACCCCATGCAGTAATATCATAAGTCAGGGAGTCTTCTAATACAGTTTTAGGCTCAAATAAAATCTTAACAAATGTGCCTTTTGGCTGGTAGGTACTAACCACCAAGTCATTTGCTTCTACTTTGAAATTCTCTTCTTTCAGGCTCTGATAACCGAACCCGGAAGCCGAAGTTTCTTTGGTTGCGTAGCCATAGCTGATTTGCAGTTTGTCTAAAAGACCTGTCAATGCTTTCACTTTAGCTTCATTACCATTACTTTTCAGAACAAATGATTTATAAGTACCAACCGGATTGTTTTTGTTACGTTCGAAAAATTTAACGAACTCTTCTACTGTTTTGTCTGCTCTTGAAGAAATAGCCTCTAAAGTAGCTATACTCGCCGAGAAATGATGCGAAATACGGTAGGAGAGTGTCAGAGTATCTCCATCTTCTTTGGCTATGGCAATACCGGCTCTTCCGCCACCACCTTGCTCATAGGTCATGCCGATAGCACCGTTATAGGAGGGATAGGTATCACCATAGCTTGGGTAAAGTAAGTCGTAGTTTTCTTTTGAGAAGTAAAGCCAGTAATTTTTGTCGAAATATTTTTTGTTGTATTCGCCAATGGTTTGTTGAAACTCTCTTTGCCAGGCAGTTAAATCCTCGTGATAAGGACGAGCCGATGGTGGGAAATAATAAGGTGTATTTACACCCATTTCATGAAAGTCGGCATGCAAATGAGGCATCCATTGGTTATAGATTTTCAATCTTTGCATGCTGATCTCTTGTGTTTGCCAGGCCCAGTCGCGGTTAGGGTCGAATAAATAATGGTTAAAACGCCCACCCGGCCAGGGTTCATTATGTTCACTGGCAAATGGAGTGGCATTAAAGCCCTGATTTGATACTCTGTTATACCATTGTGCGTAGCGGTCGCGACCGTCAGGGTTGATACATGGGTCTAAGAGGACTACTGTATTTTTTAAGATGTTCTGGGTAGTTGAATTACTTTTATTTAACATCTCATACAATACCTGCATCACAGCTTCTGAACTTACCGCCTCGTTGCCATGTACGTTATAGCTTAGCCAGGCAATTGCTGGCACTTTAATGGTGGGTTTACCATCTAATAAACCAATGCTTTTCAGGTTTGACGAACGTATCTCTTCTAATTTTGATAGGTTTTCAGGGGTAGCTATGGCTACTAAAACCAATGGGCGTCCTTCAAAAGTAGTACCATAATCAAAAATTTTTACTTGTGTCGGATTCTGAGATGCTACATAACGGGCATAGTCAACAATGCGGTGATGAAAGCTGAATTTTGTTCCTAATTTGTAGCCAAGAAATTCGTCGGGAGTTTTGGTGGTTTGAGCATTCGCCCAGAGTGTATTAATGAAGAGTAAAACAAATAAGCGGACTTTTTTCATACGTACATCTTGGATAGGTTTTAATAATTTTCAAATATAAGATTTTTACGTTTGAAAATGATTGAGAAAAAAGATTTTGAAAATTTTTGACATTTTTTTTGACGAGGTGTTGCATTGTAAAATAAAAGCTGTACTTTTGCACCACAATTTACAAACGCAGACGATAAATGGAACCAGCCGGCCCTATCGTCTAGCGGTTAGGACAAGTCCCTTTCACGGATTAAACAGGGGTTCGATTCCCCTTAGGGTCACTAAATCGCTGCGTTGCAGAATTGTAAAAGCCTGATAATCAACCGATTGTCGGGCTTTTGTTTTAAATGCTTAATATTTATGGAATTGAAATTTGAAATTAATCAATTGTGATTACTTGAGAAATTATGACATCTTTTTGTTTTATTAGACGAGCTAATCCTAATTTTACGATTTTTCACTATGCTTTTTTTAGCATTTTAAATTGAATTTCTTTTAACTATTATTACACCATGCCTGTGAAAAAAACCATCTTATTACTGTGTTTATCTTTAAGTATTTGTGGGTATTCATTGGCACAAGACACAACTCAGTCTAAAAAATCTAAACTAAGTATTTCTGCTGGTTACGGCTATTGGACCCTTGAAGAATTTAGTCAGAAAGCAAGTGGTATTATTGGTACAGAATTCTTGCAATATAACAACAGGATAGCCTATGACAATGTTGATTTTACAGGAGCTTTCATTATAGGTGCGAAATTTTCGTCAAGAAGGTGGAAATATGGGATAGATGTTGCCTTTGAAAATTTTTCAAAAGAAGTTTATGATTTTGGGTATGAACCATATAGATATTTAGGAAATAGTAAAGTTAATTATTGGGGAGTAGTTCCAAGAGTAGATTATTATTGGTTTAACAAACGAGTGATTCGGGTTTATTCAGGAATTGCCGTAGGTGTTTCTTTTATGTCTGAAAAATTTCAGTTTGAAGAAGTAAGCCAAAATTGGATAGGAGTGTCTCTAAATATAGTACCTTTAGGGTTTGAGATAGGAAATACTTTTTCAATATATGGTGAGTCTTCTTTGGGAATGAATGGACTTGCGCATGGAGGAATAAGAATTAAGTTATAACTGAATAATTGCGCTAACTCTATTTTTCATTTTTACTGAACTTTAC
>CABHOW010000005.1 GCA_902168225.1 uncultured Flavihumibacter sp.
TTTTTTTTTTCAAGCAGAAGACGGCATACGAGATCATGCCTAGTCTCGTGGGCTCGGAGATGTGTATAAGAGACAGGGTTAACCCCATGGGCGATGCAACAAAAAACATATGGTCTTTTTAATGAATCGAAATTACTAGAAACCTATATCAATAGTTTTAATTGATAAACGCCTTTCTCATATCATCTCCCAAAGAATTATCGAGAAAAAGATATATAGCCGCATTGCATCAACAATTGCCGACACTAAAAACGATACAAGCTATTTACCCTGCTTATGAAAAAGTACCCTTTATTAAGGGTATCCAAGCTATTAGCAGTAAAAGAACCGGCAAAATGCTTTCGCTTGGTGAAATAGGCTGCCTACTTTCACATAGAAAAGTTTGGAGGGAAATTGTAGCGAGTACGGCTACCGATCAGGAAGGATTTTTGATTGTAGAATCGGATAGTGTTATTCAGCAAGCAGATTTTTTACTACAGCATTTCACACATGTTCATGAGCAATACGATTTGTTTTTTTGGGGAGCCTATGATGGAAGGATGCAACTAAGGCGCAAACACTGCAAGCAATATCAAGGGTATAAGATAGGTACTCCGGTTATCCCATCCCTTTTTTGTACCTATGGCTATTCTATTAATAAACAAACAGCCTATTATTTACTCAAAAAAACGGCAACAGTAAATTATCCGGTAGATTATTGGAGAATTCAATTGCGATCGGCAACCCTGCGTGTAGGTGGCATAAAGCCCCAAATTATTAGCACCAGTAAGGAGGCACAGAAAGGAAGTATTAATGAAGGGAAACAATTGCCCTTATGGTTTAATACATTAGTTGACATTAGAAATTTTATATTATCCTTTACGTAATGGAGATCTTAAAGCAACTATATCTTAGATTATACATTATTGTACTGGGCATGTATATCTATCTTGGTAAAGGAATCGCTTACGGTTTTTTTGCAGAAGTATTATTAATACTGGGTGTTATACTCATTTTTCGTTACCGCAAAAACTTTGAAATACTGTGGGATAAACAAATGCAGTTGCTTGTAGTATTTATACTGCTTACATTTTTTTTCATACTCAGAGGGTTTAGTGCGTACAATCCATTGGATGTTATCCGGGATTCATTCATATTTAATTATGCCCTTTTTGCTTTTATAGTTTTTTTATTTAAGGATGATATCTCCGTCTTTAAAGAGGGGGTACTACAGATTTATAAGTACTATCCATTGGTGCAATGTGTATTGTTATTATTATCCTTCATTCCTTTTATGGAAGAGCTGGAATTATTTCCGGGAAGGCATCTACTTTACTTTAAGTATGGCGATATGGCTGTACATCTTTTTGTTGTTACCATATTCTCTTTATCGGGATGGATAAAGTATAAACCTCGGTATGAAATTATCAATTATATATTAATCGCATACTTATACATGATCGCTTCCTCTTATAATAGAGGTGGTATGGTTGGATTTCTATTTTGCTTTGTTATATTTTACTTTTGCTTAAAAGATCAGTCACTAAAACAAAAAATGAGGGAATATCTAAAATGGTTTCCCATCATTCTCTTAGCAGCACTCCCTTTTTTTGCAATAACCCAAATGGAAGAAAACTTTCAAGGTAGAAAAGCTGGTTTCGATCAGCTAAAAGATAATATTACAAGTGTTGTAACTTCTAACGGTGATGGGTCATTGGAAGATAATAAAATATGGCGATTGGTTTGGTGGACGAAGATCATTGATTATACTTTTGGTGGGCAATATTTCTTTCAAGGTAAAGGGTTGGGCCCGGCCTTAGCTAGTGCTGATGAAATTGTACTCGATGATACCGAAGATGAACTACGCTCACCACATAATTTTAACTTAACTATTTTGGCTCGTTTCGGAGTGCCGGTTTTTCTGCTGTGGCTCTATTGGTTATACCTCTTAATAAGAGATTTATTTAGAAAAAATACTACCCAGCTATCTTTTGTTTACTTGATTGTGATTTGTATGTTTTTGTTTAATGCCTCCTTTGATGTGTTTCTTGAAGGCCCGATGGGTGCCTTGCCTTTTTGGACGATAATCGGGCTCAGGTATATGGAAAATACTTTTGCCGTATCGGGTGAACAAACGGTTCAGAATAAAACGATTAGTGCATGAGTATTTTCAATAAACAAATATGGAAGACCAATTCAAATTATGTTTTCAATGTGGGCACCACATTTCTGTCGCAAGGTATAGCTGCGCTCACTGTTTTATTGATCACGCCTGTTTTATTGCATAACCTAGGAATTAAAAATTTTGCCCTCTATGGCATCGTCATCAATTTGGTTAATACGGCAGTAGTATTTGATTTTGGTTTGAATATTGGACTATTAAGAAAACTAATCTTAAACAAAGAAAATAGTAGTAGTTTAATTAGTAGTGTACTTATTTTTTATATTTCACTCGGATTGATAACTATTCCCTTAATATACTTGCTGAATAAAAATGTATTGATTAACTATGCGTACTGGCCTGTTGGGATAAGCATTTTTATCGCTTTTTTATTTACCCAAAATACTGTTGTACAACTCTTCGATAATCTTATTCAAACGCAGAACAAAATTTATATTGGAAAACTTATTCGTTCTGTTAAATTATCTGTTGAATTCTTATTGATATGGATAGCAGCTACTTATCAATCGCTAGTATTTATTTTCGGGATCATGATTTTTCTAAACTTCATTTACATATTTACACTTTACTTTTTTGCAAAAAGAGAACTTACATTTTCACTGTCAACAAAATTGTGGAGTAAAAAATTACTTGTTTCACATCTTACTTATTCCGGATGGTACTTCGCCGGAAGTTTGGCCACTGTGTTGGTTTTTAACGCACAGATGATTTTAATTAGTTTTCAAGCTGCCGCAACGGAAATATCAGGCTATTTAGTAGTAACCCGTTTCTTTGATATAATACGTATTGGGCTTACAAATTTTACGCAAGTACTCTTTCCTAAAATAGTACAAATTACAACCGGAGCAAATTGGGAAGAAATTAAAAAGCTATTTCTTAGCGTATGGGTAAAAGTTGCTTTGGCATCAGTAGTGGCCTACTTACTATTACTAACAGTAGGCCTTTATTTTTTTAATTACTGGAGCAGTTTAAACAACTTGCAAATAATCAAATCCTTTAAATTATTTTCTTTATTTATAGTGCTTGTAGTTTTAGATAATGTAGCAGTTGTTTTTTTAGCTGCACTTAAATTTAATAAACTGCCCACCATTATCTCCCTTTTTCAAGGGGCATTGGGTCTTTTTTTAGGGTATATATGGTTACAGCACGAGGGTATTGCGGGTGTTATTAAAGCCTCTTTGGTAGCATTTATTTGTACCAACTTTTTATTTAATACAGGGTATCTTTGGCATATGTTGAAACAAAAAATACAGGTGAATGGATGCGAAGAAAGCTAATTTAGTAGTAGTTACATGGGATGGAAATGCGGAAGCCTGTGCATGTGTTTCATTTGATATGCCCAAAGATTTTGATTTACTAATCTTTAATTATACTGGCACCATAGCTGAACCCATTTCATCTCGTTTTGTAGCAGACTATGTAGTATCCTATAAAACAGAGAATAAGGGGCAGATATTTGAACATTTGTACCAGTACCTCCGGCAGCATCATATTAACTATCATTATATAGGGATAATTGATGACGATATTTTTTTTCGCGTAAGTGATTTCAATTATATGTTGCAAATTGCAGCTATCCATCAGTTAGATGTATTTCAACCTTCTATTTCAGTAGATAGTTATTTTAGCCATAGAAAATTTGTACATGCACCTGGCTATATTATCAGGAATACCGATTGGGTGGAAATTATGGCACCTTTTTATAAACAGGAATTATTTAATGCTTGCGCACCTTATTTTAAAGAAACAATTTCGGGGCAAGGAATCGATTGTTTTTTAATGCCCACTATACAAGTTCTATATGGTAAAACAAATACAGCCATTATTGATGCTGCGATAATTAGGCACTACCGACCCATTAGGAGTCACCAACGACTTTATTCTAATGGATTAAATAATGAACAGGAAATTGAAAAAATAAGGCAAATAGCTATTCAATTAGTTAGCGAAAAACCCGATTTATTTACCTATGATTTTAAGATAGGTATATTAAAAATAGGCTCGCCTATAAAGGTTGCATCATACATGTATAGTAAAAAATTAAAAAAACTCGCACATAATTTTTCTGCATTTTTGCGGAATCTTGGAACCCGATAAGTTTGGCTATGTATAAAAATGAACCCTATCTTATTCAGTATGATACAACGAAATACCCATTTCGGGATATCATCAATAAAATTTTTGATTTAGAGGAGAAAAAACTTACGCTCGAGCAAATACATCACTATAAAAAGTATGAAGTGGTTAAACGGGAGAATGATCAAAAAACTGATTGGCATGCCATGTACTATGAACACTTTCCGAATAGTTTTCAAACCTTGTACCTAGCCTTAGTAGAAGAATTAAAAAACAGATTTGGATATAAGGAAATCGTTTACCAGCGTATTCCTACTTTTCGAGTGCATTTAGCAAATGGTAATTTAGCTGTAGGGGAATGGCATAAAGATAAAACCTATAACCATGGCACCACTGAATTGAATTTTTGGATGCCTTTTGGCGATACCAATGAATACAATACCATTTGGATGGAGTCTGAAGAAGATAAGGGTGATTATAAACCTTATACGGTAAAATACGGTGAGATATTAGTATTTAGCGGAGCTAATCTATATCACGGCAATAAGAATAATGAATCCGATGAAACTCGCGTGTCTGTCGATTTTCGGTTGGTTGAGCCGGCTCGATTCAAGCCCTCTGATAGCGGCTCTATTAATATGAAAGTGAAGTTTGATATTGGTGGATATTTTGAAAAGCTATAGTGTTTTAGGAATACCTGTGTACAACGGTTCTATTGAAACTGCTGTAAATGAAATGTTGCTACAGTTAGAATCGGGTGACATGCATAGTAATCGCTGCATTAGTGCCACTGGAGCGCATGGAATTATTGAAGCGCAATACAATCCACCGTTTAGGGAAATACTGCAATCTTTTTATTGGAATCTACCGGATGGAATGCCTACGGTATGGGTTGCACAACTAAAAGGCGCAAAAGCTATTAAACGATGTTATGGGCCGGATTTTTTTAAAGCTCTTCTTATAGGATCTGCTAATAAGCCTATCAAACATTTTTTTTGTGGAGGCAAGGAAGGGGTAGCCAATGATTTAAAAAATAAAGTATCGGAGTGGGGGAATAAAAATGTAGTAGGTATTTACTGTCCTCCTTTTAGGGAAATGACCCAGGCGGAATGGGGGGAGCTTGGCAAAATGATACAAAATTCCGGTGCTAATATGGTTTGGATTGGTTTAAGTACCCCTAAACAGGAAAGATTTGCCTGGCGATTAAGACAATATTGTGCAACAGGCTGTATCATTACAGTAGGAGCAGCTTTTGATTTTCATACCGGAAACCTTAGGCAAGCACCCAAGTGGATGCAGCAAATTGGCTTAGAATGGCTTTTTAGGCTCATTATGGAGCCGCGTAGACTATATAAAAGGTATCTAAAAATAGTTCCTTTATTTATTTGGCTGAATATCAAAGAATTTATTGACTTTTACATACTCAAAAAATAATAATATGAGGAAAATACTGGTTTGTGGCGCAGGTGGGTTTATTGGGGGTCATTTAGTTAAAAAACTAAAACGCGAAGGGCATTGGGTGAGGGGGGTAGATTTAAAACGAAATGAATTTAGCCCTTCACCTGCAGATGAATTCATCATAGGCGATCTAACCAATCAGCAACTGGTAAATGAAATAGTAGATACAAATTTTGATGAAATTTATCAATTTGCAGCAGACATGGGGGGTGCCGGGTATCTGTTTACCGGTGAGAATGATGCAAACCTCATGCATAATTCTGCTACTATTAATTTAAATATTATTAATCAAGCAAATAAAGTAGGCGTTAAAAAAATATTTTACTCTTCTTCTGCTTGTATTTACCCGGCCTATAATCAGGAAGATCCCAATAATCCTAAATGTTCTGAAGAATCTGCATATCCGGCATTGCCCGACAGTGAGTATGGATGGGAGAAATTATTTAGCGAACGTTTGTACTTAGCATTTGCCCGTAACTACGGAATGAATGTTCGTATTGCTAGGTTTCACAATGTATTTGGTCCGGAAGGTACCTGGTGTGGCGGTAAAGAAAAGGCGCCTGCTGCCATGTGTAGAAAAGTAGCAGAAGCCAAAGAAGGGGGAGAAATTGAAGTATGGGGCGATGGTAAACAAACACGTTCTTTTTTATACATCGACGAATGTTTGGAAGCGGTGGATAGGCTTATGAGAAGTGATTTTACAGGGCCTATCAATATTGGCTCTGAAGAAATGATCTCTTTGAATAATCTTGCTAAGTTGGTAATGCAAATTGCGGGTAAAAAATTAAGTATCAAGAATGTACCGGTAAGTTATATCGGTGTTCGAGGTAGGAATTCCGATAATCGATTAATCCGTCAGCGGCTCAACTGGGCACCATCGGCACCGCTGCAAGCAGGTTTAAAGAAAACCTTTGATTGGATCAATGAACAGGTACAGGCTACCCGGCCTGCACTGGCAAAAGTTTCTTAGCCGCTACCTCAACCCATAACTAATACCTACCTGTATGGTATTATTTTTGGCATTAGCCCCGTCGGCTAATGTTTGGGAAAGCCACTGATAGCTACCCGTAAAATAAAAATTATTCATAAACTCATAACCGACCTGAAAAAACAGGTCGGTTCTTTTTTTCTGGAAATCAAACAAAAAGCGAGGCTGTGGCTCGGCTAAATATTGTTGTTGTATGGTTCCCGGGCCGCCTTTACGTATATGTTCATATCTTGCATATAATCGTACTCGGGGAATAGGGGTATACTTTGCAAATACCATTGACCTATCAAAATTATTGCCCATCCAATCCCCTAAAGAATAATCGAACTGGGTATAAAATTGAGCCGGTATGATATTACTATATACAAACGGATTTACATGGGTGTATTCCGTGCCTAATGTTAAATAGGGTAATAAAGCATCTGTTATAGATCCGCCAAGGGTATAACCTACCTGATTCCTACTTTTCGCAGGGTTGAAAATTGTTGAAACCCTTATTTCATCTATAAACAAACAAGCATATAAATGGGTATTCTTGATTTGATTACGGGAACTGAATTGCGTAAAAAACTGACCATTTGAACCCGCCCCAATATTATAATTGCTTCTATTATTATCATAGATCTTAAAAAAGTTTATCGGTATTAAAAAACCAATATCTAATCGATCGGAATACACAATCGATTCCCCAATAGCAATATCAAACCCTTTCTTGGGAGTGAATATTAAACTATGGGTAGCCATGTATTTAGGAACATATAAAATACGGTCACTCACTCCCGTATTATAAGAGCGAGTGCTATCAATAATATTTGAATTGAGCCATAAATTCATATAATTAAAACGGAGCCATTTCAGGGGTTGATAATCAAAACGAACATAAGGGTAAGCAAGCGCTTTATCGGATAACACAATTCTCCCGTTTTCGCCATAGCCCCAACGCATTTGATCTTGCCCAATACTAATTTGCCCGTTCTTCCATGTATAACTAATATTTGTTCTTACAGTAGCATAATTTTGACTTTTTGGGGTGGTATTATATTCTAGAATGATACCCGATTCCGGGCTTTCTTTCCGAAAACTATCTATGCCCGTTCCGATTTCTGTATAATCTCGATAATAAAACTGAAAGCCAAATTTTCCTGCCTTGCCCCAAAATTGTAAACCCTGACTCATTTGCGTAAAGTTTTTTCCACCTCCGCTAACACGCATGAGACTACCAAATGGATCGGCATACAATTGAAAATCTTTGCCATGATAAAATAACCCGCGCAGGCGTTTATTGGCATCTCTCTGTATGCCCTTTAAACGGGCACCATCTGTTCCTTCTATTGGGCGGTATTCTCTCAAATAAAAATCTAATTCTTTACGCTCAATGGTTGTTAATTGATTGCGCATAGAATCTAATTGCAATAGGCGAGTAGTAATAAGTTCTCGGCTCACTGGCTGAATAATATCACTAAATTCCACCAATCCCTTTTGTGCCATACGAGATAGGTACGGATATACTTCACTTCTATAATTTTCCCAAACTGTTTGTGCATGCACGCTTGTTATTAAAATACATAAAACAAACGTAATAATGTTCCTTTTCATAAATTATTGTTTCATCCCTAGGATTATTTCACCCCTTCGGGGTTTTTTCTATTACCTATAACCTATTACCTATTATTATTTCACCCCTTCGGGGTTATTTCTATTACCTATAACCTATTACCCTCCTCAGTACGCATTCTGATCTCCTCTTACAATATTGATGATCGTCTGTAAAATAATTTGACAATCGAGCCAAAAAGTCCATCGATGAATATAATAAAGATCAAAATTCACACGACGCTGCATATCTTCCGGTGTGCGCGTTTCTCCTCTATACCCGTTAACTTGTGCCCATCCGCTAATACCGGGTAAAACAATATGCCGAAGCATATAATTTTCTACGGTATGCATAGATTGAATATTTAAAGGTGTTGGGTGCGGGCGTGGACCAACAACACTCATATTTCCTAACAATACATTCAAAAACTGCGGTAACTCATCTAAATTGGTTTGACGTAAAAACTTACCAATAAAAGTGATGCGGGGATCGTTTCTTTGTGCCTGCTGATAAATTCCGTTTTCATCCACATCTTTACTATCGTAAATCATGGTCCGGAATTTATAACAGGTAATTTTTTCGTTATTCAACCCCCATCTTTCTTGCTTAAAAAAAATGGTTCCTTTGGAAGTGAGTTTAATAAGGATGGAAATGAGCGGAAATAAAATAAGGCCTACGGTAAAGAATACCAAAATTGAAAATACAATATCGAAAGAGCGTTTTAGTAATTTATTCTGCCACTTATCTAAAGGTAATTCAATAACACTGATAGTAGGTAATAAGCCAATATTTTCAACTGCTATGGATGCAGAAGCATACTGCTGTAAATCGGGTAGGATGCGCACTTTAGTTCTATAAAAATCGCATACTTCCATACATCGCTGAATATTATGATATTCATCATGAGGGAGTGCAATAACCACTTCGTCTACGGGCTCTGTCTTTAAAATAGTATGCAGCGCGTCTATCTTACCATAATATTTGCACCCATTTAATTTCGAAGGTTTTTCATCTATTAACCCTATACATTCGTAGCCGTAGTAATAAAATTTATTGATGGTTTCATAAAAATTTATGGCCGCCGGAGTTGAGCCCACCAATAAAATCTTATCATATAATTTACCTTGATGTAAGGCAGCATGAATACTTTTTCGGAGTATATATTTGATAAGAGAAACAAATAAAATTATATATCCTAAATAACTGAAGAAAAAAGGGATGGAATAGGTTTTCTTAACATCTAAAAAATAAAGAGAAGAACTAAGTGCAATGGAAAGGAGTAAGGTATTATAAACTATAAAAACAATTTCTTCAGAAAATTTATTGGATCGCCTATCGGAGTAAAGCTTTGAAATTTGAGAAAGCAAGTACCAGAAAATAATAGAAAAGGCTAAAAAAGGGATATTGAATGCAGTAATAAAAGGTGTAAAATGTGTTAGAAGCGTTACGATATATGCTAAAACTATTGCAAGGGCATCCGCCAGGTATCTTGTAATATTGTAATAGCTTGCACTCTTTGTCATACTAACCCAACAATAGGGCTCTAAAGGTACTCAAATACCCTTAGAATTATAATAATTAGATGATAATTTAATATAATATGTTTTTATTACATATTATACGCGGTGAAAGACTTAGATAATCCTGCAAACTTTTCAATATAAATATACGAATGAGGAAAAAGTGTTCTATAGTCCGATAAACTCAGTAGCTGTATTTCATCTACCTGCTCTTTTGCTTTTTGGTATGCAGGAATACGGGGTATATGTCCAAGTGAGAACCGTTGGGTTAGCCGGATTCTTATTGACTTAGGAAGAAATTGGAAAAAAGGGAAAACCCAATGTGGTTCTATCGGAAACCAATAATTAGGGGTTTGAATAAAATGATACTTACCTACTCTTAATACCTCTTTAGCCATCTTTTCTTGATTTTCCCAAGTGTACAGATGCTCAATAACGGAGTTTGAAAAAACAATATCAAATTGCTGGTCATCTATCTCGGATAAATCTGTTGCATTACCTGTTATAGATTGGAACTGCGGATTGTTTACTTCTTCCTTTTCTAAGTTGAGCAAAGTAATCGTAATACCCGATTGATTAAAATTCATGGCTTCCCAAAAAGCTACCGTTCCACCTATATCCAATATGGTAAGAGGTCTGGGAATTTTTTCTATCTTTTCTAAAAAGAAAGAGAATCTTTTAGCCCGCTGTGCATGCGAAAGGGAGTTTTTATCTCTATTATTCGCAAACTTGCTAACAAAATGGGTAAACATAACTCTCTATTAAATCCTCAGGTTTAGTTCGTCAAAAGTAAGCCTTATGGTATTACCTTTGCCGGGCACCCATTATGAAAGTAAAAATCGTAAATAAATCTTCCCACCCTTCTCCGCATTATGCTACTCCCGGTTCATCGGGCTTGGATATAAGGGCTGATATCATAGAACCCATACAGTTTGCACCTATGGAACGGCGATTGATACCTACCGGTATATTTATTGCCCTACCCATTGGTTATGAAGCACAAGTGCGCCCCCGTAGCGGATTGGCATTAAAACAAGGTATCACTTGTTTAAATAGTCCGGGTACCGTTGATGCGGATTATCGCGGAGAGCTCAAAGTATTATTGATTAATTTATCCGCAGAAATGCAGGTAATAAATAATGGAGACAGAATTGCCCAACTAGTGATTCAACAGGTAGAACGGATTGAATGGGAGGAGGTAGAAACATTAGAAGAAACAATAAGAGGTGTAGGGGGGTTTGGTAGTACCGGTAATCATTAATTCATAAAAACGGTCTTCCGGTCTTCCGGACTTTCCGACTAAATAATAAACATTGAAAACAAAACAATTTATATTCTTACTAAGCATTGTTCTTATCGCATTCTCCTGTAAAACAGTAAAAAAAGTAGCAACTATTCAAGAAGCATTCACTAAAAAAGATACCGTACAAACAGTGATGATCGTAGATGCCCCAAAGGTAGACTCCGCCGCTATTGTAAAAGATATTATGCGCAAAGTAGCAAAGAGTAAAATTGATTTTAAAACCTTCAACGCTAAAATAAAAGTAGGTTATGAAAGCGCTGAAAACAGTGATACTTATACGGTTAATATTAGTATGATGAAAGATAGCCTCATGTATATTAGAATATTAGGCTCCTTCTTAGGTATCAAGCAGGAAGGCATGCAGGTAAAAGTGAAAAGGGATAGTGTTTTCTTATATAAGAAAATTGGAGAGAGATATGTACAAAACAGAAGCATTAGTTATTTACAAGAAGTAACGCAAATTCCCTTCGATTTTAGTACCCTTCAGGATTTGATTATTGGTAATCCGGTATTTATTGATAGCAATATTGTATCCTATAAAGATTACGATGCAGGTTTATTAGTACTCATGTTGGGAGATACTTTTAAACATTTGATCACGTTGGGGCAAGACGACAAAACCATTATACACAGTAAGTTAGATGATGTTGATATTCAAAGAAACAGAACCTGTGATATTACTTATAGTAGTTATGCTCCATTAGGGTCTTATCAATTTTCAACTTATCGGAGAGTGGTGGTTTCAGAAAAATCAAAATTGGATCTTGAGCTCGATTTTAAAGAATATACTATCAACGAACCGTTAAAATATACCTTCGAAATCCCTAAAAATATAAAACGCAGGTAATTTAATAACTAATTTTTACGTTCTTTAAAAGTTAATATTTTGCACATGACCTATTTGGGAAAAATCTTTTCAATGTTAGTAGTACTCATTTGTAGTACTTTAATTGCTTTTACACAAACAAGAGAAGAGTTGCAAAAGAAAAGACAGGAGTTGGAAAAGGAAATAGAAGAGCTTCGTAAATCTTATGCCGAAACCCAAAACAATAAAAAAGCATCACTCAAACAATTAGCGCTTATTAAGCGAAAAATTAATGCTCGCGAAGATCTGGTGAATGGTATTAACAGAGAAGTAAGGCAATTAGACGAAACCATCTATCTGAATGAAAGAGATATTTACAGATTAAAAAAAGAATTGGATACCCTAAGGGTGAAATATGCTAAAAGCATTGTATTCGCTTATAAAAATAGGGGTAGTTATGAGTATCTTAATTTTTTATTCTCGGCAACAAATTTTAACGACGCCATTAAGCGTATGGCTTATTTAAAAAGCTACCGGCAAAATAGAGAAACGCAGGCGAATGCAATTGCTAAATCGGAACAATTACTCACCGAAAAGATTAGTGTATTAAGTGCCAATAAAAAAGAAAGATTGGGCACCCTTGAAATTCAAAACAAACAGTTAAAGGTTTTACAGGAAGATAAAAAAGAGCAAGACCAGGTAGTAGCGCAGCTTAAAGGAAGAGAAAAAGAACTCGCGTCTCAAATGAAAGAACGGGAGAAGCAACGCCAAAAAGTTGCTTTGGCAGTTAGCGCCGCTATCAGAAGGGAATTAGAAGAAGCAAAAAGAAGAGAGGATGCCAACAAGAAGAAATTAATCGAAGATCAGAAAAAAGCACAGGCAAAAAATGATGTTGCTACCAATAATTCAAAACCAAAGACTAATACCGATGAGCCGGTTACCGGAGTAACTACTGCTGCAAAAGATAGAAGTTATTCTCCTTTTGAATCAACTCCCGAAGGCAGAGAAATGAGTATCAAATTCGAGAATAATCGGGGAAAATTACCCTGGCCGGTTTCGAATGGTATTATTACGGTAGATTTTGGTATAACTAAAATGGAAGGAACAAAACTGGATAGAAAATCGGATGGTATTGAAATTGCCGTTCCGGTAGGAACCTCAGTTAGAAGCGTTGCTGACGGTGAAGTAATATTAGCAGGTGAAGTAAATGGTGAGAATATTATTATGATCAAACATGGTAAGTATTTTACAGGCTATCAAAATCTTTCGTCGGTTAATGTAAGTCGCGGACAAGAAGTAAAAGCCGGTTCTCTTCTTGGTAAATCGGGCACATCTATCGATGGAGACGGGGCTATCATGTTTTTGATCTTTAATGAGAGAAGTCAACCCCAAAATCCTAAGACTTGGCTGAAATCTAGGTAGAATTTAGAATTTAGAATTAAGAATTAAGAATTATATATTTATAACTCATAATTCATAATTCCTAATTCCTAATTCCTAATTCATATTTCATGTCATCCTACATACTCTCTCTCGATCAAGGTACTACAAGCAGTAGAGCCATCGTTTTTGATAAACAAGGCACCATTATTTCTATTACGCAAAAAGAATTCTCACAATTATTTCCACAGCCGGGTTGGGTAGAACATGATGCCAATGAAATTTGGAGTACCCAAATAGGTGTAGCTGCAGAAGCTATTACCAAAGCAGGACTATCCGTTAAAAATATAGCTGCTATTGGTATCACTAACCAACGCGAAACAACAGTTGTATGGAATAAACGAACCGGCTTACCCATTTATCAGGCCATTGTTTGGCAAGATAGGCGCACGGCCGATTATTGTGATAGCCTCAAACAAGAAGGTCTCGCAAAAACAATTCAGGCAAAAACAGGCTTGGTTATTGATGCTTATTTTTCTGCTACAAAACTAAAATGGATTTTGGATGAAGTGGAAGAGGTGCGTGAATTAGCTAATAAAGGAGACATATTATTTGGTACTATTGATAGTTGGTTATTATGGAAACTCACGAATGGTAAAGTACACGCTACCGATGTGTCGAATGCATCCCGTACCATGCTCTTTAATATCCATACGCAGCAATGGGATGATGAACTACTTCAATTGTTTGATATACCTACATCTATATTGCCTGAAGTGAGAAGCAGTAGCGAAGTGTATGGTTATACCCAAAGTATTTTAACAGCACAGGAAATTCCTATTTCGGGTATTGCCGGTGATCAGCAAGCAGCCTTATTCGGGCAACAATGCACGCAACCAGGTATGGTTAAAAATACCTACGGTACCGGTTGTTTTATGTTAATGAATACAGGAACAAAACCGGTTCTTTCTCAAAATAATTTACTGACTACGATTGCTTGGCGTGTTAATAATGAAACTCAATACGCATTAGAAGGAAGTGTGTTTATTGCAGGGGCGGTAGTGCAATGGTTAAGAGATGGATTGAAAATGATTCGTACCGCTGCGGAGATCGAAGACCTTGCTGCCAAAGTAGATACTACCGATGGTGTATATATTGTTCCCGCTTTTGCCGGGTTAGGTGCACCTTATTGGAATCAACATGCAAGAGGAACGATCGTAGGAATTACAAGAGGTACATCAAGAGAACATATTGCCCGTGCTGCGCTGGAAAGTATTGCCTATCAAACGATGGATGTATTAAATGCTATGCAGGCAGATGCAGAGATCGCCATAAAAGAATTACGGGTTGATGGTGGCGCAACGGCTAATAATCTTTTAATGCAATTTCAAAGTGATTTGTTACAAACGAATGTTATTCGTCCCATTACTATTGAAACTACAGCACTCGGTGCCGCTTATTTAGCCGGTTTGGCAATAGGTTATTGGAGTAGTACCACAGAAATACAAGAGTTATGGCAAAAAGATAAAATCTTCAAACCCCAAATGTCGGTTCAAACAAAAGAACAACTCGCAACAGGATGGGGTAAAGCCATACATGCAACTGTACAGTTTTAATTCATAATTCATATCTCGTATCGCGTATCTCGCAACCCGTATCTAAATCTCATGCTTCGAACCGAAATAATAAATAAACTAGCACAAAACCCTTCCTTCGATATCGTAATCATCGGCGGCGGCGCTACGGGCTTAGGAGCTGCACTGGATGCTGTTACACGGGGATATAGTACGGTATTGTTTGAGGGGGTCGACTTTGGAAAAGGTACCTCCAGTCGTTCTACTAAACTGGTACACGGCGGGGTACGTTATTTGGCTCAAGGAAATATTAAACTAGTAAGAGAAGCTTTGCACGAAAGAGGGCGATTATTAAAAAATGCAGCGCATGTTACATCTGTACAACCCTTTGTAGTTCCGGTTTACAGCTTATGGGATAAATTATTTTATGGCTTTGGATTGATGGTATATGATATACTCTCGGGTAATTTATCGCTGGGTAAAACAAAATGGCTGAGTAAAAAAAGAACAACTGCATTATTACCCGGAATAGAAGAAAAAAAACTTTTCGGGGGTGTATTATACTATGATGGTCAATTCAACGATAGTAGATTGTGTATAGATCTAGCCACTACAGCCATAGCTAAAGGGGCTGTACTATTGAATTATTGCAGCGTAATAGCATTTCAAAAAACAAACGGAAAAATTACAGGTATTACCTGTATAGACAAATTACAAAATAAACAGTACACCATACATGCTAAATCGGTGATTAATGCAACGGGGGTTTTTACAGATGCTATTTTAGCATTAGATGAACCGGATAGAGATAAATTAGTAAGTCCCTCTCAAGGGATACATTTGGTAGTTGATAAACATTTTTTTCCGGGCGATCATGCGATGATGATTCCTAAAACAGATGATGGCAGGGTTTTCTTTGCCGTACCCTGGCTCGATAAAATAGTATTAGGTACAACGGATACAGGGGTTGATACTATTGCGGAAGATCCTATTGCACTGGAAGAGGAGATTGAATTTGTAATCAATCATTTCAATAGGTATGCTGCGGCAACCATTCAGCGTAGTGATATATTATCCGTATTTGCCGGTCTCAGGCCACTTGTAAAAGTAAAGGGTGCAGCTTCTACGGCATTGTTATCCAGAGATCATACCTTACTCATCAGCAATAGTGGATTGGTTACTATTACCGGTGGTAAGTGGACGACCTACCGAAAAATGGCGCAAGATGCCATCGATAATGCTATTTTTTCAGCGAAGCTTGAAAAGAAAGCAGGCTGTATTACAAAAGAACTGAGGATAGGAGATGACATGGTTAGAGGGGAAAGGTTGAAGCAAATTGAAAAAGCTGATGAGGATACAGCTGCATTGTTAGTACCTGATTATTCGATTCGATTATCGGAAATTATTTATGCAGTTCGTTTTGAGCTGGCGATAACAGTAGAAGATTTTTTAGCAAGAAGAACCAGACTCTTATTCTTAAATGCCCGCCTTGCCCAAAACACAGCTCCGGTAGTAGCCGAAATAATGGCCAAAGAAATGGGTATGAACCATCACTGGGTAAAGAAACAAGTAGAATCTTTTAATTTACTTGCACAGCAATATTTAGTTGCTTAATTTTCTGTTCTTAAATGCTTGCTTATGACTCCTTTTATCGCTGAAGTGGTAGGTACTGCCCTGTTAATAACATTTGGTAATGGTGTTGTTGCGAATGTAGTGCTTTCAAAAACAAAAGGGAATGGAGGTGGTTTAATAGCTATTACATTTGGTTGGGCTATGGCGGTATTTATAGGTGTGTATGCTGCATCGGGCAGCAGTGGTGCTCATTTAAACCCGGCGGTAACGATCGGGCTGGCAATAATCGGAAAATTTGAATGGGCCTTGGTACCAAGTTATATTGTTGCGCAATTACTTGGCTCCTTCATTGGGTCCTTAATGGTATGGATGGTTTACCGCTCGCATTTTGATAACACAGCAGATGTTGAAGCTAAGCTAAGTAGCTTTGCTACATCTCCTTCGATTCGTAATACCATTCAAAATTTTACTACTGAATTGTTGGCTACAGCCATTTTCATGTTAGCTATTTTATTCATAGCAAAGCCTGCGAATACATTAGGTGCAGTAGATGCCTTACCTGTTGCACTGGTAGTATTAGCCATAGGCCTTAGCTTGGGTGGGCCAACGGGTTATGCCATTAATCCTGCCAGGGATCTGGGGCCCCGCATCATGCATGCCATACTACCCATTAAAAATAAAGGTAAAAGCGATTGGGGGTATGCCTGGGTGCCCGTGCTGGGGCCCATCTGCGGTGCCATTTTAGGTGCGGTTATCTATAATCTGCTCGTTTAATTCTAAAATCATAACCATAATGGCATAAAGAAAAAAAAGCCAAAATACCCCCTTTTTTTAATGCCATCCCCTTACCTTTGCCGCCAAATCGGGAACCCTGTTTCTGAATCTTTTAAAATTATACCTTCTAATATGGCTACTAAAGGGAAAATTAAACAAATTATCGGTGCGGTGGTAGATGTGCATTTCCCCGACGATAAAAACTTACCTGAAATTTACAATGCCCTCGAAATCACTAAAGAAAATGGCGAGAAATTAGTGCTTGAAGTGCAACAGCATTTAGGCGAAGATAGCGTTCGTACGATTGCGATGGACGGAACCGAAGGGTTAGTAAGAGGTATGGAAGTTGTTGATACCGGTAATGCCATTGCTATGCCTATTGGCGAAACTATTAATGGTCGCTTATTCAATGTAACGGGAGATGCCATTGACGGATTACCTCAGCCTAGCAAAGCGAACGGCCGCGCTATTCATAATAAACCCCCATTATTCGAAAACCTAAGTACCGCTACCGAAGTATTGTTTACCGGTATTAAAGTAATCGATTTGATCGAGCCTTATGCAAAAGGAGGTAAGATCGGTTTGTTTGGTGGTGCAGGTGTTGGTAAAACAGTACTAATCCAGGAATTGATCAATAATATCGCAAAAGGCCATGGTGGTCTTTCTGTATTCGCCGGTGTGGGTGAACGTACTCGTGAAGGAAATGATTTGTTACGTGAAATGATTGAAGCCGGTATCATGAAATATGGTGATAACTTCAAACATAGCATGGAAGAAGGCGGATGGGATTTGAGTAAGGTAGATATGGAAGGATTGAAAGACTCAAAAGCTACTTTCGTATTCGGACAAATGAACGAGCCTCCCGGAGCACGTGCACGTGTGGCATTGAGCGGATTAACGATCGCTGAATATTTCCGCGATGGAGATGGTACAGGAAAAGGAAAAGATATCTTATTCTTTGTTGATAATATCTTCCGTTTCACACAAGCTGGTTCAGAAGTATCTGCCTTATTGGGCCGGATGCCTTCTGCAGTAGGATATCAACCTACCTTGGCTACTGAAATGGGATTGATGCAAGAGCGTATCACATCAACTAAAAACGGTTCTATTACTTCTGTACAAGCAGTATATGTACCTGCGGATGACTTAACAGATCCGGCTCCAGCAACAACATTTGCTCACTTAGATGCTACAACCGTATTGAGCAGAAAGATTGCGGATTTGGGTATTTATCCTGCGGTAGATCCGTTGGATTCTACCTCTCGTATCCTTACTCCAGCTATTGTTGGAGATGCCCATTATGATACCGCTAACCGGGTAAAATTAATTTTACAACGATATAAAGAATTACAAGATATCATCGCTATCCTTGGTATGGATGAATTGAGTGAAGAAGACAAAATGACTGTACAACGTGCGCGTAAAGTACAACGTTTCCTTTCTCAGCCTTTCCATGTAGCAGAACAGTTTACCGGTTTGAAAGGTGTATTCGTAAGTATTGAAGATACCATCAAGGGCTTTAACGCTATTATGGATGGTGAGGTAGATGAATATCCTGAAGCAGCATTTAACTTAGTGGGTACTTTGGAAGATGCGATTGAAAAAGGTAAAAAACTATTGGAAGCCGCTAAAGGATAATAGCTATGACACTCGAAATTTTAACACCCGAAAAAAAGCTTTATAGCGGAGAGGTATACGGTGTACAATTACCCGGTATACACGGTTTATTTGAAGTGTTGGATAAACACGCGCCAATGGTAAGTGCTTTAGGTAAAGGGAATTTGAAAATCCTGAAAGATAAAAAGGAAATAGAAAATTATTCCATACAAAGCGGTTTCGTTGAAGTATTGAATAATAAAACTACGGTACTTGTTGAAGGTGCCATAGCTTTATAACATATTAATTCAACTGCGGGTCGGTTGGATAATTAACCATCAATGCATACTCTCCACCAAGGGTATGCATTGTTTTTTTCCAGATCGAGTCTGTGTTTTGTTCAAATACAATATCAGTTGAGCCATCAGCGAGTATCCAGCTTTTTTCATCATACTCCTCTTGTAATTGATTTTCACCCCACCCACTATAACCTACAAAAAATCTAATTTCTTGGGCTTTTAATTTGCCTATACGAATGGCTTCTACCGCTTCCTCAAATTGCCCTCCCCAATAGATTCCCTCATTAACAGATATGGCATCTGAAATAATATCGGCACGCGTGTGTAAAAAATGTACTGCATTAGGCTGTACAGGGCCTCCTTCATACATTGGGAATTTGATACCTACAGCTTTATCAACTAAATCACCTAGTGTGTGGGGTATTTTTTTGTTCAATACCAATCCAAAACTCCCCGATTCATTATGCTCGCAAATAAATATTACGGAGCGCTGAAAATTCGGATCCTTTAGAAAAGGATCAGATAATAGCAATATGCCCGAATGTAACTGCTTCATACCCTTAAATTAAGGCAAAACCCTCAGTTGTTGAAATAAAGCTAAAATAGGTTTACAATCTGTGGTAAAATTTATATTTGTAAAGCATGAAGAGAACTTTACCACTAATTATCATACTCATTACGCTTTCATTGCTAGGTTTAATACTACTGCAGGTATCCTATTTTAATAACCTGCTCACAGAAACCTCGAATCAAACTTATTTTAAAGCAAAAGTTGCAGGAGATGCTGTTAGTACTGAACTTGCCAAATCTTCCCATTCGGGTAAAATGATCCGTTCTACCTGGAAAGGGGGATTAAGCTTAAGCTCGCCCTTCAAACTACAATTATTTAAAGATCCTTTAGTAAATGAAAGATTTACATTGGATGAAATAAATGCAAAGATTAAAGAGACTTTTGAAAAAGAAGGGCTTAAAAATATTCGTTTTGAGTTTGCTGTAACGGATAAAAATGATGATTATGAGATGTTTTCAAGGGGATATGAAAAGGAGTTTTGGGACACGCTAAATAATAAGAGAGTGTTCTGTCCGATAGTACCTAAAGATGCAGAACTGGAAGTCGCACAAAGATTTGAGATCCTGATTTTGATATTGCCGAATTTCGAAAAACAGATCTGGGCATCGATACGTTGGATTTTAGTAGGAGCCATTTGTTTTACACTGATTATTATTGCAGCATTCTATGTTACGGTAAGTACCTTATTGAATCAGAAAAAACTAAGCCAGATAAAAAGCGATTTTATTAATAATATGACGCATGAGTTAAAAACACCACTGGCTACAATTTCCTTAGCAGTAGATGCTTTAAAAAATGAGAAGGTAATGGCTAATAAGGAAAAGATGAGTTATTTCAATAATATCATTAAAGAAGAAAATACCAGGATGAATAAGCATGTAGAAACCATTCTACAGGCTGCAACCATGGAAAAACAAGAGTTGAAACTCAATTTATCTCCGCTACATGTTCATCCCATGATTGAACAAACCATAGATAATTTTAAATTACAATTGCAAGATAAGGGAGGTGATTTTCAGTTATTATTGAATGCAAAAAACGATATTATCAATGGAGATGAAGTTCATTTTTTCAACTTAATTTCTAATCTTATAGATAATGCTATTAAATATTCTAAAGACAAACTGGAATTAAAAATTTCTACGCATAGTACCAAAAACTATTTTGTAATGCGTTTTGAGGATAATGGTATTGGGATGAGTAAAGAAACCGTAAAACGAATTTTTGAAAAATTCTATCGTGCTCATACCGGTAATGTGCATAATGTAAAAGGCTTTGGTTTAGGGATGAGTTACGCCAAGCAAGTGATTGATGCCCATAAGGGGCGAATAATGGTTGAGAGTACACCGGGCAAAGGCTCTAGCTTTACGGTGGAAGTGCCTTTAAGTCAAATTTAGAATCTTCAATCTGGAATCTTCAATCTGTTCGCCTAGGCGAATTCAATCTGGTTTACTACTGCAGATTCCAGACTCCAGATTCCAGATTACTAAGGATTACATCGATCGCAATACATCGGGTCCTCTGTTTCTTTTCCATTCGGGAATAATAGCTCCTCTGTATAATTACAGTGCGAACAAGTATACACAAATGCTTTTGGACTGCGGGTTGGTGAACCACAATAATCACAGGGCAAGCCTATAATACTATCTGTAACTGAAAAGCCGGGTGTACCACAATGCTTACAAAAACTTTTTGTGATAGTGATTAACTTTTTACAGGCCTCTTCTATAACTTTCATACGGCTTGGGTTATACATGGCTCGCATGTCTGTTTCCATATAAATGGAGTGATTATCTGCAAGTAAATCGGTAACTATTTTTTTTAATCTGTTAATATCGGTAATACCCTTATATAGAATAGATAAATCCTCTTTTGCTTTTTTTATAATTAAGCTATGAGACGGGAATAACACTTGTGCTGCAAAATCATAAGCGGCCTGTAAGTTCGTTATTTCTTTTCCGGCAAAATTGGTTGCAGTGCTTATTTCTCTGACCTTAATTTCCATATTGTTTTTACGATCTATAAGAACCAGTAATTCTTCATCAGCCGGAACAAATCCTATAATCGGGTGAGCACCAAAAGATCCCTCACTGGCTATAGCTAAATTACAGCCTGTTAATTCCATCGCTGCATAGCATTTTTTACGGGCAGTTTCCAGTGGATTTAGTTCTCTTTCTATTTCTCCGGAAAAAGTACCAAATATGTCAGAATTAAATTCCGCAGGTATAATACAAGTTACTCCTAATGCTTCCTCTAGTAAGGGCTTCAGCACTTGTTCTTTGCCATGCATAGTGGCAATTACGAGTACTCTGTTTTGAAAATACTTACTTGGCATAATGTTCCTAATATCTTTCTTAATTTTTAATCTTCAATCTGGTTTACTACTCCCGATCCCAGATTCCAGACTCCAGATTCCAAATAAAACTCCCATCCCCATAACTTAAAAAACGATAGTTATTGGTAAGTGCATGATCATAGATCTTTCGCCAATCTTTACCTACAATAGCTGCTACCAATAAGAGTAGTGTGGATTGTGGCTGATGGAAATTGGTAACCAAAGCATTCATGAGTTTGAATGAATAGCCCGGTGCAATAATAATTTGTGTTTTGGTGATAATACGCTCACAATGGTTTATTTCCATCCATGTTAACAATGCCCTTAATGCTTCATTAGGGGAAATATTTTTTTCTGCTAATTCATAAGGCTCCCACTGGCTAATACATAATTCGGCAGATTGAATGATGGGGTTTATTTTAGTTTTTACTCCCAACCAATACAAACTCTCGATCGTACGCAATGAAGTGGTACCCACAGCAATAATGGGTTTATCCAAATGCGAAAGTAATTGTTGTATACAGTCTTTATGTACATCGATATATTCTGGGTGCATCTCATGATCCTGCATGGTAGCAGCTTTCACGGGTTTAAAAGTTCCTGCCCCTACATGTAGCGTTACAAAAGTTTTTTGAATATTTTTTTCAGCGAACGAAGCGAAAACCTGCTCTGTAAAATGCAAGCCTGCTGTTGGTGCAGCTACGGAACCATCTGCTTCTGCATAAATAGTTTGATATCTTTCTCTATCCGTTTCTTCTGCTTTTCTATTTAAATAAGGAGGGAGTGGAATTAACCCTGATACATGAAGTAGTTCTGCAAAACTCATGTCAGCATCATCCCAAGATAGTTCGATGGTATAGGTTTCTTGTTGATGTGCAATTTTTTTTGCACTTAATAAAATGGTTCTGGATTGATAGGTAATCCATTTATATAAGACAGCATCCTTCCATTTTTTGGCACCTCCAACAAAACAAGTCCACCATACTTTCCCTTTCGTATTCATGGCAGTAGTAATATCGGGGTACTGCACATCAGGCTCTAAGCAAAATATTTCAATGGTTCCGCCACTTTCTTTCGTAAAGAGAAGTCTTGCTTCCACCACTTTAGTATTATTAAAAACTAATAAACTTTCCGGTGGTATATAATCGGCGATATGGCTATAAGTGCTTTCACTGATCTCCCCTTTTTTGTAAACCAATAATTTGCTCTGATCTCTCTCTATAAGCGGATATCGAGCAATTTTCTCTTCCGGAAGTACATAATTAAAATCTTGAATAGATAGTTGAGATGGATGCATCTAACAAAGATAACCCAGCTACATAAAAGGTAAAAACGCAGTTCAGAGCCCAATTTTTTGGGAAATACAGCCTAAAATCAACTATTTCAAGGCTTATCCACAGCTATTCACATAGTATGCACATGAGTATTCTCTTAAAAATGCCTGAAAACCTTGCTATAACTCATTCATAGCGAATTTGTTAGCTGTGGATAAATACAAACCCCCTAGATTGGGTTTAAAAGTGGGAAAAAGTGTTATTTTGTGTCAACAAGTGGTAATCTTGGAAAAAGTTATTAACGAATGAACGGATTTCATGGAGAATATGAAGCAACGGTAGACGCGAAAGGGCGTTTCCTGCTACCCGGTTCACTGCGCAAGCAGCTACCGGAGGCAGAGAATCGCTTTATCCTTAGCCGTGGCTTCGAAAAATGTCTCACTTTATATCCGCTCAAAAGTTGGGAACTCATTATTGCCAAAATTAGCTTGTTGAACGATTTCGATCCAAAAGTAAGGCAATTCCGCAGGCAGTTCCTCGGTGGCGCAACCGAAGTTGAACTCGATACGGCAGGCAGACTTTTACTACCCGCATCTTTAAAAGAATTTGCCGGATTAGGAAAAGATATTGTGCTCGCTGCAGCTTTAGATCGTTTCGAAATATGGGATGCCGTTAAGTACAAACAGCTCTTTGAGGATTTCTCACCCGAAGCTTTCAGTAACCTGGCTCAGGAAGTGATGACTGATAACAAGGAAAAGCGAGACAGTTAGGTATGGAGCAGTTAGGGAATGAATACCATATCCCCGTTCTCTTTCACGAAACATTGGAAGGGATGAACATACAGCCAAATGGAATATATGTTGATTGCACATTTGGTGGGGGTGGCCATAGTAAAGGAATTTTAGCAGAGCTAGGATCGAAGGGAAAACTTATCGCTTTTGACCAAGATGCCGATGCACAAAAAAATATTCCGCCACAAGAAACCAGGGTACTTTTCATTCCACAAAATTTCCGTTACCTAGCCCGTTTTCTGAAGCTGCATAAAATTGATAAAGTAGATGGCTTATTGGCTGATCTAGGCGTAAGCAGTCACCAATTCGATGCGGCTGAAAGAGGCTTCTCTATTCGATTTGATGGACCAATGGATATGCGAATGGATAATAGAAACGCTACTACCGCCGAAACAATCATTCAGCAGTATAGCGAAACTGCTCTTCATAAATTATTCGAAACTTATGGAGAAGTAACCAACGCAAAAACACTAGCAAAACACATTGTGCATCAACGTTCGCATCTACCTTATGCTTCTATCAACCAGTTTAAAGCATTGATTAGTTCCGTGGTGAAAGGAAATCCGAATAAGTATTTGGCACAGGTATTCCAAGCTTTACGAATTGAAGTGAATGATGAAATGGGGGCATTAAAGGCATTGCTCGAACAAATTCCAACCGTACTAAAACCCGGTGGTAGAGCGGCTATTATCAGTTTTCATTCTATTGAGGATCGTATGGTGAAGAATTTCTTTCGCCAAGGAAGCTTTGAAGAGCAGCCCGAGAACCCTTTTGATATAACCGAAAAAAAACAGGTGTTTAAGTTGCTTAATAAAAAACCAATCACCGCAAGTGATGAAGAGTTGAAAAAAAATACTAGAAGTAGAAGCGCCAAGCTGAGAGTAGCGGAGCTAATAGAATAATTAAGAATGAAGAATTATGAATTAAAAATTAAAATGGCGATCTAATAATTCATAACTCATAATTCTTAATTCTTAATTCATAATTGATTTATAACTAATGACCGAGAAACGTACCAATAAGAACCCGCTGAAAGGATTATTCAATTACGAATGGATCGTAAAAAATATTTCTTTCTTCTTATTTCTTTCAGCACTTACGGTATTGTACATCGCAAACGGACATATGGCAGATAGAACGATTAGAAGAATCAACACCATCAATACAGAATTAAAAGAATTACAATACCAATATAAAACGCTTAAAAGTGAAGTGATGTTCAAAATGGAAGAAGAACAAATTGTTAAAGCAGTTGAACCATTGGGATTGAAGATTAGTAAAGAAATGCCAACTAGGATAACAGTGAGTAGTGTGAAGTGAGTAGTGCATAGTAAGATCAGCACTACCCACTATACACTATCCACTACCCACTAATATAAAATGGAAGTAAAACGCGACATATTATGGAGAGTATACCTCAGCTATATTTTAATAGTGGGGGTATGTATTGCCATTTTTGGTAAAGCGATTTACATACAACAAGTGGAAGGTTCTAAATGGCGAAGTATGAGCGATAGCCTACATCAACGTATCGATGAAATTGAAGCTGAGAGAGGAACTATTTATAGCGAAGACGGACAAATGCTAAGCACTAGCATTCCTCAGTTCGATATATATATTGATTTTAGAGTGGCAGCACTTAGAGAAAAAAATGGTGCACGTTTCAGAGAAAATGTAGACTCACTCAGTTATTATTTATCTCAGTTATTTAAAGATCAAACACCGGCAGAATATAAATCTATTTTGCAACAAGGCTATAAAACACAGGATGGCTACTTCTTGCTAAAGAAGAAAATATCCTTTAGAGAATATGACCAGTTGCGCAAATTCCCATTATTCAAATTAGGTAGATATAAGAGCGGGATGATCGCAAACGAAAAAACTGTTCGCCTGAATCCCTATCAAATGTTGGCATTTAGAACTATTGGCCTTGCCCGGGATTCAAATAAAGTAGGGTTAGAAATGACCTATGATAGTGTATTGAAAGGAAGAAATGGAAAACAAACCGTTCGATCTATTGCAGGCGGAGTGGGTGTTCCGGTTGATGACTCTTACTTGGTAGAGCCAGAAACAGGTAAAGATATTGTAAGTACGATCGATGTGTTCATCCAAGATATTACGGAGAACGCACTAATGAAAATGATGATAAAAAATGATGCAGATCATGGATGTGCGATTGTGATGGAAACTAAAACAGGAAAGATTAAGGCTATTGCAAATCTTGGTAAAAGAAGCGAAGGGAATTATTGGGAAGACTTGAATTACGCTATCACTCCAAGCGAGCCGGGTTCTACTTTTAAGCTTGCCACTTTAATGGCATTATTAGAAGACAAAAAAATTAACCTTAATCAATATATCAATTTAGAAAATGGTGTGTGGAAAGTGGCAGGCATCACGGTATTTGATTCGGAACAACACAGTGTAAACGAAGTAACCGTAAAGCAGGCCTTTGAATTAAGTTCTAATGTGGCAATGGCTAAATTAGCAACTGCTCACTACAGTGGTAATCCCAATCAATTCTTAAAACGCATAGCACAAATGCGTATGGATAGTATTACAGGTATTGATCTAGTAGGTGAAAGAAAACCAACTATTTATCGCCCGGGTTCTAGATTATTCGGACCAACAACAATTCCCTGGATGAGCTTCGGGTATAATATTGCTATTAGTCCACTCCAAACTACTATGCTCTATAATGCGGTAGCCAACGAAGGAAGGATGATGAAGCCTTATTTAGTAAGTGGTATCAAAGAAGAAGGCATCACTATTAAATCAATCAATCCGGTTGTATTGCGTGAAGAAGTTTGCAGCAAACAAACTTTGTTATTATTAAAAGCCTGTTTGGAAGGGGTATGCACAAACGGAACTGCAAAAGCATTATTTGCAGACCTGCCTTATAAAGTAGCCGGTAAAACCGGTACCGCATTAGTAGCAGACGGTAATAAGGGATACGCTAACAGAATATATCAATCTTCTTTTGCTGGCTATTTTCCCGCAGATAATCCTCAGTATACCTGTGTAGTAGTGATAAAAAATAAACCTTTCGCGCCTGTATATTATGGAGCTGCTGTTGCAGGACCGGTATTTAAAGAAATCGCAGATCGTTTATACAGTACCTATATACGAAATGGTAAACCAAAACAGTCCCCAATTAATAAAGACAGTATTCAACTTCAATATACTACCTATAAAGAAGATCTATATCAGTTATCTAAAACCTTACAACTGAATTATAAAGATTCTACCGGTCGTGCTGATGAATGGGGTGTTATTTCTGGTATCAAGAAATCATTGGTATTACAGAAGAAACCTGTTACGAATAATACCATGCCTTTGTTAAAAGGAATGGTATTAAAAGATGCTGTATACCTCTGTGAGAATATAGGGCTTCTGGTTAGTGTAAAGGGAAGAGGAAAAGTAAATGAGCAATCCATTTTACCCGGGCAAGCTATTGCGAAGGGGCAAACCATTCAACTGTTATTAAACTAATATGCAACTCCATCAACTCATACAATCTATTTCACCTAAACAAGTATTGGGTGAAACGCATGTGATGATCGAGGCGATTGATATTGATTCTCGTAAAGCTAAAAAAGGTTCTTTGTTTGTGGCCATTAAAGGGGTACAAGCAGATGGACATGCATTTATTGAGAAAGCCATAGAACAAGGAGCCGTAGCTGTTCTTTGCGAAATAATACCAACACAAATAAAGGAAGGGGTAGCATATATACAGGTTACTAATGCTCAAGAGGCTGTTGCTTACCTCGCTAAAGTATTCTATGGAAATCCTTCTGCACATATTAAGTTGGTTGGAGTAACCGGAACCAATGGTAAAACCACTATTGCTACACTTTTATTTAAGTTATTCCGATCATTAGGTTATCGATGCGGTTTAATTAGTACGGTTCAAAACCAAATTGATGATGAAATCGTTCCGGCTACCCATACTACTCCCGATGTAATTAGTTTAAATGCATTGTTAAAGCGCATGGTTGAAGCAGGCTGCTCTCATGTGTTTATGGAATGTAGTAGTCACGCGATACATCAACATCGTATCACAGGATTAGATTTCACCGGTGCCTTATTTAGTAATATCACGCATGACCATTTAGATTATCACAAAACCTTTGATGAATATATTCGGGTAAAGAAATCATTTTTTGATCAGCTATCTGCCAATGCATTCGCTATCTCTAATGCCGATGATAAAAGAGGAGAAGTGATGTTACAAAATACAATAGCCAAGAAATATCTATATAGTTTAAAAACATTGGCATCATTTAAAGGTAAAATTTTAGAAAATGTACTTACCGGATTGGTCATGCTAGTAAATGACAAAGAAGTGCATTTCAGATTGATTGGGGAGTTTAATGCCTATAATTTATTGGCTGTTTATGGAGCGGCCATCTGTTTAGGAGAAGATAGCGACACCGTACTGCAAGCATTAAGTATGATCACTGGCGCGGAGGGAAGATTCGATTATATCATCAATGCACAAAAAATGATCGGTATTGTAGATTATGCGCATACTCCCGATGCACTAGAGAATGTATTAACTACCATTAAAAAATTAAGAAAAGGGCATGAGCAAATTATTACCGTAGTTGGCTGCGGGGGAGATCGCGATAAAACGAAGCGACCCATAATGGCGCAGGCCGCTTGTGATTTGAGTGATCGGGTAATATTAACAAGTGATAATCCAAGAACAGAAGATCCTGCGCAAATTTTAGTGGATATGGAAAAAGGATTATCGAGTGCAGCGAAAAGAAAATATATCACGGTTATAGATAGGAGAGAAGCTATTAAAACCGCAGTAGATATGGCTAAAGCAGAGGATATCATTTTAGTGGCCGGTAAAGGACATGAAAAATACCAAGATATAAAAGGGGTAAAATATCCTTTCGATGATAAAGCAGTATTGCAGGAATTTTTAAACCAACCCAAACCCTAATCTGTACACCATGCTATATCAATTATTTTCCTGGCTAAAAGAAACGTTTAATATACCCGGAGCAGGATTATTTCAGTTCCTTACTTTTCGTATTGCTATGGCTATTTTATTATCACTGATTATAGCTACGGTGTATGGTAAACGGATTATCCTTTTCTTACAAAAAAAGCAAATTGGTGAAACAGTAAGAGAGTTAGGCTTACAAGGTGAACAACAGAAAAAAGGCACCCCAACGATGGGAGGTATCATCATCTTGCTAAGTATTCTGATTCCTACGCTATTATTTGCAAATCTTGATAAAGTATATATCCGATTGATGATTCTGTGTACGGTTTGGTTAGGATTGATTGGATTCTTAGATGATCTTTTCAAGATACGCGCAAGAAAAGCAGCACAACAAAAAGGAGAAGCATATAAGAAAAAAGATAGTGATGGGTTAGCAGGTATTTCAAAAATAATTGGTCAGGTTGGATTAGGTATTATTATCGGTACAACACTTTATTTCAGTAATGCTGTAACCGTTGAAAGAGAAATTATTGGCTCGGAAAGAAAAGTATCTGTTTTACAAAAAGGAGAACGCTTTGCTAAAGATACCGGTATAATAATTCGGCAAATGGATGGTATTGAAAGATCATTCGTAAAAGTAAAAACACCTATCACAACTATTCCATTTATTAAAAATCATGAGTTTAACTATAGTAAATTAATCAGTTGGATAGGCGAGGGAGCAGAGAAATATACTTGGATTATTTATATACTGATTGTTACACTCATTATTACTGCTGTAAGTAATGGAGCCAATCTTACTGATGGGTTAGATGGATTAGCCGCCGGCGTGAGTGCTATTATTGGCGCAGGCTTAGGGCTTTTTATTTATGTAAGTGGTAACTACAAATTCGCCGATTACCTCAACATCATGTATATCCCCAATCTTGGTGAGCTATCCATATTTGTGGGCGCATTTGTGGGTGCATGTATAGGATTTCTTTGGTATAACGCATATCCTGCACAAGTATTTATGGGCGATACCGGTAGTTTGGCCTTGGGGGGTATCATTGCTTCATTAGCCATTATTGTTCGTAAAGAATGGTTGATACCCATTTTTTGCGGAGTATTCTTAGTAGAAAACCTGAGTGTGATTTTACAAGTGAGCTATTTCAAATACACGAAGAAAAAATATGGAGAGGGTAAGCGGATATTTTTGATGAGCCCCTTACACCATCATTATCAAAAGAAAGGATTTCATGAAAGTAAAATAGCCGTTCGCTTTTGGATTGTAACTGTATTGTTAGTTGTAGCATCAATAATAACCTTAAAGATCAGATAAATAGTGAGTAAGAAGTTGATCATATTAGGTGGTGGCGAAAGTGGAGTAGGGGCTGCTTTATTAGCAAAGCAGCATGGCTATGATATTTTCTTAAGTGATGGAGGGGTATTGAAAGAAAAATATAGAAAGGAATTAAGTGAAGCGGGTATTGCCTTTGAAGAGGGTACACACACAGTAGATAAGGTATTAGCTGCAGACGAAGTGGTAAAGAGTCCGGGTATCCCTGAAAAGAATGAATTGGTGAAAGCTATTCGGGCAAAAGGAATTCCGGTTATTAGTGAAGTAGAATTAGCATATCGGTTTAAGGGTAACAGTAAAATCATTGCTATAACCGGTAGTAACGGAAAAAGTACTACCACGGCACTTATCTATCATATCTGTAAAACTGCAGATTTTGATTGCGCATTAGTAGGAAATATTGGTTACTCTTTTGCCAAGCAAGTAGCAGAGGATCCCAAGGAATGGTATGTACTTGAAATCAGCTCTTTTCAGCTGGATGATATTCAAACTTTTAGAGCTGATGTAAGCGTTTTGTTGAATATCACTGAAGATCACCTGGATAGATACGAGTATCAATTTGAAAATTATATCAATAGCAAATTTAAAATTATACAAAACCAAACCAGTAACGATTATTTTATCTACTGCGCCGATGATGAAGTAATCATGAAAAAACTACCATTACTAAACACCCATACTAACCCCTTACCATTCTCTATGAAACAAGAAGTAAAAAAAGGCAGCTACATTAAAGGAGATCAAATGATGCTTAGAATTCAAGAAGAAAGAGTGAGCATGAGTATCTATGATTTTGCTTTAAAAGGCAAGCATAACCAGTACAACACCATGGCAGCTTGTATAGCAGCAGCCACCGTAGGTATCCGTAAAGAAAAAATTCGAGAAGCGGTAAAGAACTTCCATAGTCTCGAGCATCGCATGGAATTCGTAGCTATGGTACGAGGAGTTGAATTTATCAACGACAGTAAAGCAACCAATGTGAATAGTACCTGGTATGCACTGGAAAGCATGAACAAGCCTACAGTATTAATACTTGGTGGTACCGATAAGGGCAATGATTATAGTCTGATTACAGAATTGGTAAAAGAGAAAGTAAAAGCCATCATCTGTATGGGTTTGGATAATACCAAGATTATCGCGGCTTTTAAAGATATCGTACCTATTATCATAGAAACCGATAGTGCCAAAAAAGCAGTAAACGCTGCTTTCAGAGCAGCCACAAAAGACGATGTGGTTTTATTGAGCCCTGCTTGTGCAAGCTTTGATTTGTTTAAAAATTATGAAGACAGAGGTACGCAGTTTAAAGCGGCTGTAAAAGAATTGTAAGCATGTCTGAAATAAATGATACATTATTTTCTCAGATACCAACAGTAGAAGGGGTAAGAAATCAGTTGGTAACACGTACTCGCGGCGATAAATATATATGGGGTATAGTACTTTTATTGTCATTGATATCTATTCTGGTAGTGTACAGTGCCACAGGCTCCTTGGCGTATAAAATGTATAGAGGTAATACTACAATCTATCTTTTTAAACAAGTGTCGTTTACCCTCTTAGGGATGCTATTAATTTATTTTCTTCATCGGGTTAACTATACCCTTTTTTCTAGGGTAGCTACTTTATTATTTTTTATTTCAGTGCCTTTACTATTATATACACTTTTCTTCGGGGCACGTATCAATGAGGGAAGCAGATGGATTAAATTACCAATTATCAATATGACCATACAAACCAGCGACTTTGCTAAGCTGGCTTTGTTTATGTATATCTCAAAAATGTTGAGTAAGAAACAGGAAGTTATCAAAGATTTTAAAAAGGGATTTATTCCGGTAGTAACTCCCGTACTTATTATTTGTGCCCTTATTATGCCTGCCAACTTGTCTAACGCTTTATTAACAGGAGCCACGGCTTTACTCTTGATGTTTATCGGAAGAGTAAGTATGAAACATATTCTACTCACCATCTTTATTGCATTAATTCCGGTAGCATTTATTGTTTCGATCGCTATGTTAACATATGAGGGAAAGAAAAAAGAAGATATCGCCAAACCTATAGTTGCCGAGAAAATGAAAACAATGGGCCGCTTCGGCACTTGGGTAAAACGGGTACAGGATTTTATGTACGCTGGTGATCAGGAAACACCGTATCAGGTTCAACAAGCAAAAATTGCCATTTCTAATGGAAGTGTATTAATGGGTTTAGGTCCGGGGAATAGTAGACAAAGAAATTTTTTACCGCAAGCCTATAATGATTTTATTTATTCGATCATTATCGAAGAATATGGATTGCTGGGTGGTGCATTTATGATATTTATTTATTTGGTTTTTTTGTTTCGATGTATCAGTATTTTCAGGAGATGCCCTTATGCATTTGGCGCTTTTCTGGCATTGGGATTGAGTTTTACACTGATCATTCAAGCTATTGCAAATATGGCAGTAAATGTAAATTTAGTACCGGTAACAGGTGTTACACTACCGCTTGTGAGCATGGGGGGTAGCTCTTACTTATTTACTTGCGCTGCTATTGGTATCATATTAAGTGTAGCCCGAAACGTGGAGCAATTAGAAGGAAAAGAACCTGAATCATTACCTGTTAAAACGGCCCCGATTGAGTAAGAAATTTATTATAGCGGGAGGTGGTACGGGCGGACATATATTCCCTGCCATTGCGATTGCGAATGCACTGAAAGAGCAATTGCCTGATGCAGCATTTTTATTTGTAGGGGCAAAAGGTAAAATGGAAATGGAAAAAGTACCTCAAGCAGGTTATGCTATTGAAGGACTGGATATAGCCGGATTTAACAGAACTCATATGTTGAAAAATATCGGCCTGCCTCTTAAATTAATAAAAAGCTTCGTGCAAGTAAGAACCATATTCAAAAAATTTAAACCGGATGCCGTTATAGGTGTGGGCGGGTATTCTTCGTTTCCGGTGTTAAGATTTGCCCAGTCGCAAAAAATCCCTACTTTCTTACATGAGAGTAATTCATTTGCCGGTAAGGCTAATATTATGCTAGGAAAAAAAGCAACAGCAGTATTTGTTGCTACAAAAGGTATGGAATCTTTTTTCCCCAATATAAACCTCATTATTACCGGTAACCCTGTACGTAAATCGATTGTTAAAAAATCTATATCGAAGGAAGATGCAATCTCGTTTTTCGGAATAGCACCCGATAAAACAACAGTATTAGTAGTAGGTGGTAGTTTAGGAGCGAAGAGTATTAATGATGCCATTTTGCAAGGCATTCCGAATATAGTTAAAAAAGATATTCAGTTGATTTGGCAAACCGGAAAAACAAATGCAACTAAGTATTCGGACGCAGGGGAAGCGTATCCTGGAGTTGTAGTAACTGAGTTTATAAAAGAAATGGAAACCGGCTATGCTGCTGCCGATATTATTGTGAGTAGAGCTGGGGCTATGGCAGTAACAGAATTATGTATCATAGCTAAGCCCGTTATTTTAGTGCCCTTCCCACACGCGGCAGAAGATCATCAAACTGCAAATGCTTTGCAGCTGGTTAATGCTGATGCTGCTATCCTAGTGAAGGATGCAGACGCTAATAATGAATTAGTAGATGCCATTTTATTATTAGCAGGAGATAAAGAAAAGCAGATTCAAATGACAAATGCTATAAAGAAATTAGCAATAACGGATGCAGATACTGTAATAGCAAAAAAAATTATCGACTATATATCATGATTGCATTAAAAGAAATAAAGAATATTTATTTTATTGGAGTAGGTGGCATTGGTATGAGTGCTTTAGCTAGGTATTTTAATGCAAAAGGAGCAGCGGTAGCAGGGTATGATAAAACAAACACGGCACTAACCCGTGCTTTAGAAGCAGAAGGAATAACCATACACTATGAAGATAATATAGCTTTGGCGCCGAAGACGCCGGATGTAGTTGTGTATACACCAGCTATTCCTACAAATCATAAGGAACTAAATTATTATAAAGAACATGGATTTACAGTAGTTAAACGCAGTGATATCTTACAATGGATTACTGCCAACTCATTCAATATTTGTGTGGCAGGCACCCACGGTAAAACTACCGTGAGTTCCATGATAGCCCATATCTTACGCGATACCGGATATGGATGTAATGCTTTTCTAGGTGGTATAGCAGCTAATTATAATAGTAATTTCTGGAGCCATGAAAATAATGTAGTAGTGGTAGAAGCAGATGAATATGACAGAAGTTTTTTAAAATTATCTCCGGATATAGCTATTATCACTGCAACCGACCCCGATCATTTAGATATTTATGGTACAGCAGAAGAAGTGGAGAATGCTTTTGTTCAGTTTTCTGAAAAAGTTAAAACCGGTGGATGCCTGATTACGAAGCTCGGACTTCATAAAGAGAAAGCATTTACAGTTCCCGATCATTGTACCTATGATCTTACCAATAGTTTAGCAAATATTCATACACAAAATTTAGTAGTTGATAATGGTACGTACCGGTTTGATGTAATAAATAATTATTGGGCTATCAACGATGTTGTACTAAATATGGGTGGGCTGCATAATATTGAAAATGTATTAGCAGCTATCGGGGTGGCGAAGTATTTGAAAATAGATGACGCTAAGATTAAGTCCGCAGTAGCTTCTTTTAAAGGTGTAAAAAGAAGATTTGAGTATGCATTGAAAACGAGTACACATACCGTGATAGATGATTATGCGCATCACCCAGAAGAATTGAATGCTTTAATTAGTGGTGTAAGAAGTTTATTTCCGCATACAAAGCTAACCCTGGTATTTCAACCCCATTTATTTAGCAGAACCAAGGATCAGGCTCTAGGGTTTGCTACCAGTTTAGCCAAGGCAGACGAGTTAGTTCTCTTACCGATTTACCCTGCCCGAGAACTACCCATGGAGGGTATACATAGCGAATGGTTATTAGATCAGGTGCACATGCAACATAAACAAGTGCTTTCTAAAGAAAATCTTTTGACCTATGTTGATAAACATAAACCGGAATTGGTAGTAATGGCCGGAGCGGGAGATATAGATACATTAGTTCAACCCATTGCAAAATTACTCGGCTAGTATGACGATACCTGCAAATATAACCCGATGGATTATTCGTATCATTTGGATACTATTCGGTATTGCTATCATAGTATTATTTGGTGCAGGTATTCAATTCAAAAAAAGACAGTTATGCAGTGATATCAATATTGAGATCAGAGGAGCCGAAAAGCATATGTTTATTGATGAAGTAGATATAAAAGAGTTAGTGAATGCCAAAGGCAATGTAATAGGTAAGCCGATTTATACATTATCACTACGTAATATGGAAGCAGCCGTTGAGCAAAATAACTGGGTAAAAAATGCTGAAATGTATCTTGATAATAATCGCGTATTACAAATACATATTGAAGAGAGGCAGCCAATTGCAAGAATCTTTGAAACAACAGGCAATAGTTATTATATCGATACTGCTTTAGTAATCTTGCCATTAAGTAATAAACTTACAGCACGAGTTCCTGTGTTTACAGGGGTTAATCCACAGTTACCCAAAAAAGATACAACAATGCTGGCCCAAATAGCTGCAATGGCTTCTTATATCGGTGCAGATTCTTTTTTTACTGCCCAAATTGCCCAGATTAATATTAATGACCAAAAGCAATTTGAATTGGTACCTACTATCGGAGATCATCTGGTAATTTTTGGCGATACTACCGATATAAAAGCCCGTTTTTTTAAATTAAAAAACTTTTATACTCAAAACTGGTTCGAAGCGGGATTTGATAAGTATGAAAAACTCGACTTACAATACCGGAATCAAATTGTTGCTACAAAAAAAGGAACCGCTAAAATGATTGCTGATTCAGCTGCTGCTCAGGCATTAATAGCAATAAATCCCCAAGTGATTCCCCCTGTAACAGACTCCTTAACTATACATGATAAAAAAATAAAATCTTTACCCATTCCTAACAATAAAAAAACCATAAAACCGTTAACGAATGGGGTAAAACCTAAAACAACAAAAAAACATACCTTATGAATCACAATGAAGCACCAATCATTGTTGGTCTGGATATCGGAACAACCAAAATAGCTGCCATTGCAGGAAGAAAAAATGAGTACGGCAAGCTGGAAATTTTGGGCTTTGGTCGCGCCAATAGCCATGGCGTTCAGCATGGGCAAGTGCTTAATATTGATCAAACCATCAAAGCGATTCAACAAGCACTTGAAAATTGTGCCCAAAGCAATCCCGATTTAGAAATTAATGAAGTGTATGTTGGTATTGCCGGTCACCATATTAAAAGCCTACAAACACGCGGTGATATCGTTCGGCAGGATCCGGAAACTGAAATTCAACGTTGGGAGATCGATCAGCTTATCAATAACCAAAGAAAAACTTTTATTCCTGCAGGAGATCAGATCATTGATGTGATTTCGCAAGATTTCCATGTAGATAGTATCCAGAATATTAAAGACCCTGTTGGATATAATGGAGTGAAAGTAGGGGCTAATTTTCATATCATCACAGGCGATAGAAATGCTATCAGGAATATTAATAGAGCGGTAGATCGCAGTGGTTTACAAACAAAAGACTTGGTATTACAACCCTTAGCATCTGCGAGCGCTGTAATGAGTGAGATCGATATGGAAGCCGGTGTTGCCATATTAGATATTGGTGGTGGTACCAGTGATTTAGCTGTTTTTTATGAAGGTATCTTAAAGCATACCGCTGTAATTCCATTTGGTGGTGAGAATATTACGAATGATATCAGGATCGGATTAGGTGTATTGAAAAGTCAGGCAGAGGCCATGAAAGTACAATTCGGTTCGGCATTAGCAGATGAAGCCAAAGCCAATGCTTATATCACCATTCCGGGTTTAAAAGGCATGCCTGCTAAAGAGATCAGCGTAAAAAATTTGGCCTCTATTATTCAGGCAAGAATGGGTGAGATACTGGATTTTGTAACCTATCATTTAAAGCAAGTAGGCTTAGATCATCGCGCACTCAATGGTGGTATCATCCTTACCGGTGGTGGATCTCAATTAAAACACCTGATTCAATTAACAGAATATACAACCGGCTTGAATGCCCGTATAGGCTTACCTAACGAGCATCTAGCCGCCAATCATATCGATGAGTTGAAAAAACCTATGTATGCTACCTGTATTGGTTTAATACTGAAAGGATACAATGATTACGATCATAAGTATAAAGAGTTCAACGAAAAATTTGTGAAAGTATCAGTACCGGAAGGACTTACAAAGAAACAGGAGATGGGTGTAAAACCGGAAGTAGAAATACCTGCTACACAAGTAGATGTAACACAAAGAAGAGAGCGCTTCTGGGATAAGTTCAAGAATAATCTGATTGATTTATTTAAAGAAGAAGAAGACCAAGTAATCCGCTAGTAAAATAAAAAAGGGTATTGCCCGTTTCTTATAGATAATCTAACCCAAAACCTACACTATGATTCATTTCGATTTGCCAAAGCAAAAATCATCCATTATTAAAGTATTGGGTGTTGGCGGTGGCGGAAGTAATGCGGTAAACTTTATGTTTTCGCAAAACATCGAAGGCGTTGATTTTATTATTTGTAATACCGATGCCAAAGCAATAGAACAAAGTCAAGTACCTAATAAAATCCAACTAGGGCCACATTTAACACAAGGTCTTGGTGCAGGTGCTAACCCGGAAGTTGGTAAAAAAGCAACCGAAGAATCTCTGGAAGAAATAAGACGCATACTGGAAGTAAATACCAAAATGGCATTTATAACAGTAGGAATGGGCGGTGGTACCGGTACGGGCGGTGCTCCTATTATTGCCCAAATATGTAAAGAATTAGGTATTTTAACTGTAGGTATAGTAACCACCCCTTTCGGTTTCGAAGGACCTCGTAGAAAACTACAGGCAGAAGAAGGAATTAATGCCCTTAAGCCTTATGTAGATACATTATTGGTTATCAGTAATGAGAAACTCCGTATGCAATACGGTAACCTCAAAATGAAAGAAGCCTTTAGCAAAGCAGATAATGTATTGGCAACAGCAGCTAAATGTATTACGGATGTGATTAATAGTCGCGGACATATTATCGTTGACTTCGCAGATGTATGTACAGTAATGAAAAATGGTGGTGTTGCCATTTTAGGAAAAGCAGAAGTTGAAGGTGAAAATCGTGCGCAACGTGCTATAGAAGAAGCATTGAGTTCACCATTATTGAATGATGATGATATTAGAGGGGCTAAATGGATATTGATAAATATTAATAGTGCCGAGGGAGAACATGAATGTACGATGGATGAATTGGAGACCATCAATAATCACCTGCGCATGCAAGCCGGGGAAGATACCGATGTAATTGTGGGTATGGGCTATGACCCTACACTCGATAAAAAGATTGGAATTACCATGGTAGCAACAGGATTCGAAAGAAAAGATCCTTTCGCAAAACCGGCAGCTGCTCCGATTGTAGAAGCAGTTCCCGAAAAAATTGTGATGACGTTGGGTGTGGAAGCAGAAGAGCCGAAAGCAGTTGTTCCGGTAATGCAGGTAGTACCACCTGTTGAAGAAGCTAAAATAGTTGAAGCTTTAATACCAACTTTACAAGAGCCAGAAACGACTCCCGTAATAGATATGCAGCCTGTTATTCTCGAAGAGGAAACAATCGATCATGCTGCCGAGGAAAGAGAATCGTTAGTGCTACAATTTGAATTGAGCACAGATATTACAGAAGAAGTGGTATTGCCAAAAGTTCCGGAAGCACCCATCGTTGAACCCATGCTCAATTTTTCTTTAAACGAAAAGCCAGCAGTAACAGCTTCAGCGGGATTGATGAATAAACCTATGAATATCTATGCGGAAGCGGTTGAAAATATACCCCAACCTCAACAATCTACTCAACCACAAGAACCCGTTCTAGAAGAACCACTTTTCAATATGCAATTGGTTGAGAAACCGGAAGACCAGATCGCAGAACCGGTTGCTCAAGTGCCGGCTTTTGAAGAAGATAATTTATTGGATGATGTTGAGGAGCAAAAAAGAAGAGCTGCTGAGCGAATTCAAAAATTACGCAATCTTTCTTTTAATATGAATAGTAGCGCCGACGCCAATGGCGAGTTTGATGCAGTGCCGGCCTATGTAAGAAGAAATATGGAATTATTCGGAAATACGCTTACTTCAGTAGAAAATTTTTATAGTAAGTATACGGTAAGTAAAGATGATCAAAACCCCGGCAATATTTCTACTATCAATAAATTTTTTGATGGAAAGAAACCAGATTAGTTACTAACCCAAACCCAATATAAACCCTGGTTGAATTTTCAATCGGGGTTTTTTATGCAACATTATGAATTGCCAATTGTAATAATATTATGCAGCAAGTATTGATGACCGGAGGAACCGGAACCATAGGTACCGCCCTTACTAAAGAATTAATTGCCAGAGGCTTTCAGGTAATGATTGTTAGCAGATCAAAAAAAGAATCGGGTATTGGGGTTAGTTATTATACCTGGAATATTGATCGCATGGAGATAGAGAATGAAGCTATTCAAAAAGCAGATTTTATTATTCATCTGGCAGGAGCGGGTGTGGCAGATAAAAGATGGACTGCCGGTAGAAAAAAGGAAATTCTTAGGAGTAGGGTTCAAAGCTGCCAATTGCTTGTACAAGCTTTAGAAACGATACCTAACAAAGTAAAAGCTGTGGTTAGTGCTTCAGCAATCGGTTGGTATGGTCCGGATACAACGAATGATCCGGAAAAAGGATTTATAGAAACAGATCCGGTATACCCCGATTTTTTAGGCGATACCTGTAAACAATGGGAAGCTGCCATTCAACCCGTAGCAGGGCTAGGGAAAAGATTGGTAATATTACGAACCGGTATTGTACTGAGCAAAAAAGGAGGGGCATTCAAAGAATTTTTACAACCGTTAAAATATAGAATCGCAACCGTATTAGGAACAGGTACGCAATGGATCAGCTGGATACATATTCGGGATCTTTGTAACCAATATATCTATGCTATCGAAAATGAAAACATATCAGGCATATATAATGCAGTTGCACCTCATCCTATCACTAATAAAGCGCTCATCTATAAAATGGCTACATTTCTTTTTGGGAATAAATACATACGCTTATTTGTTCCCGGCTTTATCCTGAAATGTGTATTGGGTGAAATGAGTATTGAAGTGCTGAAAAGCACAAAAGTGTCGGCAGACAAAATACTCCAGAGCGGCTTTACTTTCTTATTTCCCTCTATTGATATGGCACTACATGATTTATTAGACACTACAAATCACGTTTCTGATGTAGCCTAAAACAGATTACCCAGATGATGGTAGTGAGCAATAGGGTTAATAATACCTGTGTATTAACGGCAGCTAAAGCCTCTTCGTAATATGTTTTAGAGTCTCTTCCAAAATTTCTTGTAAAAGCGGGGGCTACTAAAATTCTATCAGATACTTCAAACGGGAGAAATCGCCCGATCATTATATTTTTATGGCGCAGGTAAACAACTAAAATATTTTCTACTATCAGGTAATAGAATAAAAAAATCCCTAATGCCATGAAGGCTTTTTTTACAAGATAGGCAAGTAGGAAAGCGATAGATAATTGCGCAAAAGTTTGAATAAAAAATAGGGGAATAATATGTAGCTGCTCAGCCCATCTGCTTAAGCTGTTTATATTTACAAAAATACCAAAAGATACAGCTACTAAGGCAAATACCAATGTTGCAACAAGTGAGATAATCGCAACATCTATCAATTTACTCAATAGGAACTCATTTCTACTCCAGCCGTCAATTATATTTTGGCGATGTGTTTTGTAAGTATATTCATTGGTTACCAGCATGATAACCAATATGGAAGGTAATAAAACAAAGAAAGAAGAAAAGTAAGCAACAGTTTGCCATACTTCCGGAAATACAAATGGATTACCTAATAATAATTTTGCAATATTATTGGTCATTTCTTTACCCGTTATTACTTTCTCATAAACATAGTAGAACATGATATTAATACCGGGATAGGTGAGTAATACTATGATAAGCATCCACCAAAAAGCAGGATATTTTTTAATTTTTAACCATTCTATGGTAACAAGTGAGCGCATACATTTTAATCGTTGGTGAGTTCAAAAAATTTTGTTTCTAAACTTTTTTTACGATGGATCAATAAATTGAGTACCACCCCTTCGGTAAAACAATATTGATTAATCGCGGCTAAATCAGCTTTGCCTACAGGATAGTATAATTGAATCTTCCCATCATGATGTATTAAAGAAGAATACCCACCCATATTCTGTAAACAGTTTTCAAGGGTTTGTAAATTTGTACTGCCCACTTCTACCATATCCTCATTTGCTAAAACCTCTGCAACAGGACCTGCGGTTAATAATTCTCCTTTTTTTAAGATGGCAACATGGGTACAGATTTTTTCAACCTCATCTAATAAATGGCTTGCAATGATGATCGTGATACCTTGTTTGGCCAGTTCCTTTATTAAATCGCGTATCTCTGCAATACCCACAGGATCTAAACCATTCGTAGGCTCATCTAATAAAAGTACTTCTGGGTTTCCTAATAAAGCTGCGGCAATAGCCAGACGTTGTTTCATGCCTAAACTATAGGCGTTAAATCTGCTCTTTCTTCTCTCGTAGAGTTTTACAATTTTTAAAACAGGATCGATAGCGTTATCGTTACCCCGGCCACTAATGGCTTCTGTTACTTTTAAATTATCTACTGCGGATAAATAATGATAGAAATTCGGAGTTTCCAGCAATGAACCTATTCTTTTCCTGTCCTCCTTTGTATTAGGTTGCTCAAACCAGCTGTAGTTGCCTGTATCAGCTCTAAGAATATCTAATACAATACTCATCAAAGTTGTTTTTCCGCTTCCATTCGGACCCAAAATACCAAACACACTTCCTTTGGGTATTTCAAGTGAAACATTTTTAAGCGCCTGGATCTTACCATAAGATTTAGATAAGCCGGTGATTGATAAAATAGTGTTCATATATTTATTACTAGCGTAACCATTTTTTTAATGAACGAATAATTTTTTTATGTTGGATAACCGAAAATTTGTCATCGTAATCCCACAAAAAAACCGGTATATCCATTTCATTCATGATTTTTGTGATATCCCTAAGATAGTTGGATTTTGAATCCGTATCTGCAAAATTGATAACACCTGTTTCTGTACAGATAAGCGGTAAATTTTGCCTTTTAGCCAGTTCACTTATTTGTTTGATTCTATTGAAGAGGTAATCATACGTTGCTTCTTTATAATATCTCCTATAGTCTTTGGCCAATTCGGAAAAATCATTTTGGTCGGGTGCCTTAGGCATTTTGTTTTGTTCGAAAGGGTATGGAAAACCTGTAATATAGGTTTTTTCGGGTGTCCAATCCGCACCTTGGTGCGTGAAAATATAAGGCTCATAAAAGTGAAAAGTATATAAGATTTTACCATCATCCACTGCCAGTTTCCCCATGGTTAAGAGCTCATTAATTCCATTATAATTAGCTCCGCCGATAATAAAAATACGGTCTGGGTCTTCCTTCCTTAATTCTCTTACTAAAGTATTCGCTGCAGATTTCCAAACGTCCATATCAGTAGTTGGTTCATTGTACAATTCATATACCAACTGGTTGGTAGGATAAGCCCGAAGGGATTGTATAACCTGTTTCCAAAGTCGAATGATTCTATCGTTCTCGCTATACAAGTTATCATTGCGAAGCCGGCCATAATGGTAAACCAACACTAACTTTAAGTTTTGTTGTAAGCATTTGGCATAAATCAGGTGTAACTTTCTAAGTATTTCTTCGGTTAACTGTGTATTCCCATCAGTTGTAAAATGATCAAAAGCAACAGGCAAACGTACCGCCAGAAAACCTTTGCGGGCAATATCTTCTAATTTATCATCTACCTCTTTCTGATATAAGTGAATGGGGTCTGACCAATAATGTTCTAAAAAAGAGAGGTTAACACCCTTATTGAGCGACCGACGCACAATTTCTGTATTACTTTGAGCGTTAGCATGGAAAGCCGAAAAAAGTGTAATGGTTGTTAGTAAACTAGCAATGAAGAAAGAGCGGTTTAGGCAGATAAAATTTAAATTCACCCTATTGTAAAATACTTTTTGCATACTTAATTTATGATCGATTATCATAGGATTCCTTATGTAAATATAGACCGACAAAAGCTTACCAACGAATTGAATAAGCGGGGAGCCTATTTCTCTAATGTGGCTGTATGGACGATCATATTCTCACTTCCACTTTTTTGGCTCTTGGATGTATTGTTCATGAAGGAGGAATGGCTTTATTTACTGGCTATTCGGGTCATTTTCTTTTGTGTGTCCTATTTTTTTTATTTTTTGGGTACCCGCCGCAGGTGGAATTACCAATTAATTCTTAATCTGGTTGTTGGAGTAAATGTTTGCTTAATGGCATTGGTTTGTGGTATTGTTCCCATTACTAATGCATTACCCTATTTTTTATTGGGCTCCGTAATGATGCTATTACTCAATACAACAGTTTTTTGGAAGCCCATTTTTGCACAGCTTCATTGTGCTATATCGTATGCCATAATAGTGATATTATATTCTATTAATAGTGGCATGGTGGGCTATAGTGCCCTTATTGCCAATGGTGGAGGCGTATATTTTTTGGTATCAGCTTTTTCTTGTTTTATTGCTTATAACCGATATCAGGTCATTAAAAGAGAAACCGAAAAAAACTTGATTATTGAGGAATCGAACAAGCGCCTCTTAGAGCAAAATGAAAAAATAAATGATCAGCATCATATTATTGAAGAAGCCAATAGGAGATTAAAGGAGTTGAGCGATTATCGGCAGAACACCTTAAATATTATGATTCACGATTTAAAGAACTTTATTGGATCGAACCAAATTTCAATAGATCTTATTAATAGAAAATCGAGCAATCTTACGGCAGATCAGAAGGAAATTCTGAGCTACATTACAATGGGTAATGAAAAATTACACTATTTATCCAAAAAATTGGCTGATTCTGCTGAGGCTGATTCCGGCAAAATTGAATTCCGATTTGAACCCTTCGATATCATTCCTGAGGTTGAAAAAGCAGCTATTTCATTGGTAGATGCTGCAAGTATCAAACAAGTGAGCCTTCAGGTTCACCTTTCCCCGGCGGCGGTAATGGTAAATCTGGATAAAATATTTCTTCGTCACATATTATTTAAGCTCCTTTCTAACGTTATTAGGTTTATCCAGAAAGGATCGGCCGTTAGCATACATGCGGGAGATAGTGATGGGAACTGTATTATTGAAATAATCAATAAGGGTACGCCAATTGGCATGGATAAACTGGATGAATATTTTAACAGGCTCCAAGCCCCAAATCAGTCCGATTATGCCGTTACCCAATCAGGAATGGGTTTTTCCGTTTCCAAGCAACTTACAACCGACATGGGCGGAACGCTCAGTTATGAGAGTAATGAAGCCATCGGCAACTATTTCAAAATCAAATTTAAACTTGCTTAGTCCTAAATACGCTGTTATGAAAACAAAAATATCCCTACTCTTTGGCTTACTGCTATTTGTTCAGGCAGTATTTGCACAAGCCAATAAAGAAGCGATAAATACCGATCCTTCCAAGCGTACATTGGAAGATATGGGCTATCGGAATGAGTCTATTACCGGTATCGCCGGAGCCCTTACCTATTTCGTTAAAGTGCAACCGCGCGACGATTTGAACAATATGAAATTGGTGTTGAATATTAAACCATCACCGGTTTTAAACAGCAGAATTTCGGCAGTTACCGTATCCTTAAAAGATGAGCCAATTCATACAGAGCGTTTAGCAGCTACTGCTATCGATTCCGTTATGGTGATTACTATTCCACTCAATAGCCGCTTTGTGCAGCCTGATGGACGCTTTATTAAAGTTCGCGTGGATGCTAAAATGGCGATGTCGGATGAATTTTGTAAAGATGTAGATAATCCTGCCATTTGGATGTCGGTTCGGAATAGCTCATATCTGGCAGTTGCCAAACAAGAAAAAGTAACCTATTATCAGAGCTTAAAAGAAACGATCCTCGAATATGATCGAATCAGTACTCCTGTAAATTCCGATTTAAACGATTTATTGGCCAGCGGGGTATTATATGCATTGATGAAGCAGCGGGCCAGCTTGGTTAAAGTAAAAACAGATAATTATAAGGAAACAGATACTGTAGGAAATACTGTTATAACAGGTTTATATAATAAAATACCTAACAATTTACGCTCCTTATTACCTGAGTTCCAACCCGGTCAGGGATGTATCGCTAACCTCATACCATATGGTGATAACCGCCATGTGTTAGTAATTACAGGTAAAGATGAAGCGGGATATAAGAAAGCCATTAATGTACTTACAAACTATAAGATCATTAACAGCAGTTTCTCTTATAGAATGATCATCGATAATGGTGCGCCCAATTATTTTGAAAAAAATGCATTACCCGTAGTTTTCTCTTTGGAAGAATTAGGTGGTACACCTCGTATCATGGAAGGCGTGGGCGCATTAAAAACTAACTATGCGTTTTCATTATCAGATTATAATGCCATTCCAAAAAAACTTACTTTCCATTTAGAAGCAATGCTTTCTTTATTGAAAAGTGGCGACCGTGGCTTTTTGAACGTATACCTTAACGACAACTTAGTTTTTAGTACCGACTTACACGATCGTACAAACTTCGTTGGTGATATTGATTTAAAACCCTACTTACTTACAAAAAATAACTCCCTAATTGTAGAAATGCGATTCCACCCCCAAGGTAGTATTTGTAAAGAAGGTTTCGCTAACTTCTTCGGTTTTATTGATACCAAAACATCTAACCTTGTTTTTTCGGGAGAAAAAGTAAATGAGTTTTATAATTTCTTCAACTACCCCGGTGAATTCCGTAAGAAGGCATTGAAATTTGTGGTGACCCCCTCTTTATTACCTTCTCTAAGTTCTTCTATGGGAGAGCTTATACATCAGCTGAATACCACTACCATACCCGCTAATTATCTCTATATACCTGAAATGGTTACTAGTGATAAAGCTTCACCCGATGAACTTCGTGATTTTAATGCGATAGCATTAGTTCAACGCAATGATCCTTTTGTAAAGAACTTTACAAGCTCCCTACCGGTTCAGTTTACCAGAGATTTTCAGTTATACAAAGATGTAAGCGGACAAACAGCCTACTCAATTAATGATTTTGCCAGCAGTGGTATTGCACAAATATTTAAACAAGGACCTACAACCTATCTATTGGTAACGGCCTTAGGAGATACCGCAGTAGGGGATGCCTTCGAAAGTGTAATCAGTAGTTTCGGCTCACAATATTCCGCTATCGAAAGTAATGTATGTATTGCCAATAATAGAGGGAAAAGTAATTTCTTCTTCAAGTTGCCTGATAACGCCGGTGTGGTAACATATCGGGGCGATAAGAATAATTTATTACTCTTCTGGAATAACTATAAGTTGTTCATTATGATTGGAGCTGTACTATTGTTAGTTGCTTTATTCTTCTTTGTAAGAAGAAGAGTAAAACGCTCTCAGGAAATCGTTTAACCGTTCTATACCAGATAATACCCAATGCCGGTTTCTGCTTTAAATAATATGTTGAGTGCCGGACAATTCACTGTATCGAAACTCGAACAGATAGAAGTGATTGCCGAAGAGTTTAACTATGCCTCTATTAAAGCGGCGCTTAACTTCGGATTTCTTACCAGAAAGGAGTATGTACTTTTCCTCGAGCGATCAGGGTACCCTTTAGTAGACGTAAGGAATGAAGTGATCGATCAAGGTTTTGTAGACAAATGTGACCTTCAACATCTCAATTCTTTTCTTTATTTGCCTATTAGAAATGATGGTAAGGGTAAATTAATAGTGGCAGCAGCAGATCCAATGGATGAAAAACTGATCGGCGCACTCGAAAATAAATTTGCTACCCGTATCACTATGGTGGCCGCCTCCGACCTTGATATAACCTGGATGGTTCATAAACTAAGAGGCGAGTATTATGTGAAAGAAGCCGTTTTTAGTTTGATGCGTAAAGACCCTGCAAGTTCAGGATTAACTACGTTTACCGATCCTCAGCTGATCTTTATTTTTGGATTGATAGCTTTATTCTTTATGTTGCTCACGTATAATTTAGTGAACACATTTATCTTTTTCAATCTATTTTTTAGCGGCACTTTTTTGTTTGCGATCTTATTCAAATTGTATTTAGCCTTGAAAGGATCCCGCTACGAGTTACACGAAACCATTACGAAAGATGAAGTCAAATCAATTGAAAATGATTCATTGCCTGTTTATACCATTTTACTGCCGGTATACAAAGAAGATAAACTCATCCGTAAACTTATTTGGAATTTACGAAGCCTAGACTATCCGCGTGGTAAACTGGATGTAAAGCTTTTAATTGAGGAGGATGATGATAAAACATTGAATGCAGTACGTAACCTCGATTTCCCCGCTAACTTCGAAACGATAGTAGTGCCCTTCCACATGCCAAAAACCAAACCTAAAGCATGTAATTATGGTTTATTTTTCTGTAAGGGTAAATATCTGACCATTTATGATGCAGAAGATGTACCTGATTCTGATCAGCTTAAAAAAGTGGTTGCACTATTTAGAAAATTACCAAAGGATTATATTGTATTGCAAGGAGCATTGAATTATTTCAATAAGAACGAAAATTTATTGACGAGAATGTTCACATTGGAGTACTCTTATTGGTTTGATTATATGTTACCCGGCTTACAATCTTTAGACGTTCCTATTCCCCTGGGAGGTACATCTAATCATTTTAAATTAGATAAACTTATTGAACTGGGTGGTTGGGACCCCTTCAATGTAACCGAAGATGCCGATTTAGGTGTGCGGGTGTTCGAAAAAAAATATAAGGTGGGAGTAGTTAATAGCACTACTTTAGAAGAAGCCAATAACGAACCTTTCAACTGGATTCGTCAACGTTCCAGGTGGATCAAAGGATATATGCAAACAACATTGGTGCATATGCGTAACCCTGTTCGTTTAATAGGAAAAATCGGGTGGAGAGGTTTCTTCGGATTTAATTTCTTCGTTGGTGGAACACCTATTACTTTCTTATTATATCCGGTACTCCTTTCTTTCTTTGTAATATACTTGGTATTCGATTTGCAAGCAGTACGCGTTATTTTCCCCGACTGGGTATTGTATATCTCTATCTTCAACTTTGTTGCCGGAAATACACTGATGATATATGTAAACATGTTAGCCGTATTTAAAAGAAGATATTACGAGTTAATTTTATTTGCTATTCTCAATCCTATATATTGGTTAATGCATTCCATTGCAGCTTATAAAGGATTATGGCAACTTATATATAAACCGTTTTATTGGGAGAAAACAAATCATGGATTAACCAAAGTATCACACTCTTCTGCAGCAGCTAATGCAACCTAATATGAAATCAAAAAATCTACATATAAGGGTCATCTCATTACTGCTAATAGTGTATTATTTGCTGGTTGCTTGGTTATTATTCAGAAGTGGTTTTGAACATACGGAGAGATTGTTTTACTCCGAAAAATTAAAATTACTTTTTGAGTTCAAAGAAAACACATTATTAACGCTGGGTACCACCTACCCTACAACTGTTTTTTTATCAGCAATTATATTTGCACCATTTGGATACTTGTTTGCACCTGTAGCAGCATCTATCATTATGCTGACCTTGTTGTTCTATTTTATGGCAAGTGATCTGGAAAAAACCGATCTTCCTGCTAAAACTATTCAAACCTGTTTATTACTGCTATTCTTATTTAACTGGCAGTTTGTATTTGCAGCTATAAGCGGTAGAAATGTGGCGGCTATTATGTTATTTTTTTATTTACTTTTCAGGAGTTTATTCTACTACTATCGTAATCAAACAACTTACTATCTTTCCTTGGCCAGTATATATCTTACTTGTTTGATTTTTACGGAGATCAATTTCATATGGATGTTATTATCCTTTTTCCCTTTTATCGTATTGGTATCGATTGAAGGGATCAAAGTGTCTAAGACCGATTTGCCGGTATTTCAATATTATCAAGCACTTAATAATCGCTCGTTACGGCGAAAATTAGCCAATCGTACCTTATCCCTGTACTTGGTTTTGTTTTTATTACCGCTGGGAGCAGTGTACTTATTTCGAACATTAAATAGCGCCCATGCCGGCGATCCTACTTATTTCTTAACTAGCCAATACGCTAATTGGCGGGTTACTGGAAGTACTTCACTCACAACGGTTTTAGAAATGGCTAAAGGAGCTAATATTGCCAAACAAACGCAAATAGTATTTCAAGTTTTTGTGGCTATTTTATCTCCTATTTTTATTTTATCGCTATTGATCTTTAGAGGTAAGTTGTATGAATTGTTCACCATTTTAACGCCGCTGATTTTCTTTTCTATTATATTAATTGATACGCGCATTTATCTGACGGTTGAATACTACGTAATAGTAACAGTTATGGGCATAGCTGCACTAGGATTTTATTCCACAGGGAAACGAATTAAAAAATTAACGGCTCCTGCATTATATATTGCCACTGCTTTAACTATTTATGGTAGTTACTATTATTTTAGCGAAACAAATGATGTAGAAGAACAACAATTTTTTGTTTCTGCATCTCAAACATCTAATTGGTTTCGCCCCAGATCACAAACCGAAATTCAAAAACTAGCCGAGTATATAGCTGCTATTAAATCTCCGAAAAGACCGGTATTAATTGATGATGCATCTGCTTACGGTATTGTGGCATATTTACCCGACCTAAACGGTTTGGTTATGCCATTACAAAAAAGCTTTGTTACGGTTATTGAAAACCCAACACTTACCGTACAGTATATGGTTATTGCCAAACGAAATAATAGATTACATAACTATACGGTAATGAATGCGTACAACGTAGGTATAATGCGAGAACGATTACAAATACAGCCCAGTAGGGTTTTTGAAACAGAAAACTGGGTAGTATATAATATTCGATGATTAGTTTCTAACAGGTCGGCCTGTTTTCAATACACTCTGAATTCTTTCTAAGGTTTTCTTCTCGCCACAAAGACTTAAGAAGGCCTCTCTTTCCAAATCAAGCAAATATTGTTCGCTCACCAAACTCTGCTCACTTAAATCTCCACCACACATTACATAGGCCAGCTTTCTTGCCACCAATGCATCATGATCTGTTGCATAATTAGCTCGCCACATACCATTAATGCCGGCCAGCATGGCCCCTAACCCTGCTCGCCCTAATACTTTTACATCCTTTCTTGGTTGAGGAATAGTGTACCCTTGTTCAAATAATTCAATAGCACTCTTCTTAGCTTCAGCTATTCTCCTTCCTATATTCAAGATTACTTCATCTTGTCCGGGTCTCAGAATTCCCATATCAAACGACTCTTGAGCAGAGGTAGCTACTTTGGCAGTAGCGATGGCGAAAAATCTTTTCTTTAAAGTATTTGTTTCCGGCTCATCTTCATGTAATTCGTCGCCTGCTCTTAATGCAAATTCTTTAGTTCCGCCGCCACCCGGTATAAGGCCTACACCTAACTCTACTAACCCAATATACGTTTCTGCTGCAGCACAAATTTTATCTGCATGTAAATTCATTTCACATCCTCCTCCAAGCGTTAACCCATGCGGCGCTGTTACAATGGGTATGTTCGAATAGCGTAACCTCATCATACTGTTTTGAAACATTCGAATAGCCATGTCTAGTTCATCGTATTCTTGCTCAATGGCCAACATAAATATCATACCCACATTGGCTCCAGCACTAAAATTGGGCCCATCGTTAGCAATCACTAAACCATTAAATTTCTCTTCGGATAAACTGATTGCTTTATTTAAACCTTCGAGTACTTCACCACCAATACTATTCATTTTTGTACTCCATTCAAAACCTGCAACTCCATCACCAATATCATATAATTTACATGCACTGTTTTTCCAAACAAGATTATCACTATGATTTTTTAAAATAAGAAAAGCGTCACCTCCCGGAATAGGTTTATACGATTTAGTAGCAGCATCATAGAATAATCGCTTACCGTTTTCTACTTTATAAAAACTGTTGGCACCGCTTGCCAACATTTCTTCAACCCATGTAGCCACGCTATAGCCACTCAATTTCATGGCTTCTACTGTTTTGGCAACACCCAGTAAATCCCATGTTTCAAAAGCGCCAATTTCCCATCCAAATCCTGCCATCATCGCATCATCCACTCGGTATACCTCATCACTTATTTCAGGTATACGAAAAGATATATAAGAGAATAGTGAAGCATGAAATGCCTTATAAAAATTTCCGGCTTTATCTGTAGCGGCACTCAGCATTTTAATTCGCTCTTTTAAATTTTCAACCGGCTTAGCGGCTTCGATCGATGCGAATTTTGGTTTTACCCTAGTGCCATATTCCATGCTCGATAAATTCAGCGTAAAAATCTCTTTACCAGCTTCCGATTTTGTTTTCTTGAAAAAACCTTGTCCTGTTTTATCTCCCAACCAATTATTGGTAATGAGTTGCTCAAGCCAGTTAGGGATTTGAAAGGTAGATCTTGCTTCATCATTCGGACAATTATCCGCAACACCTTTGGCTACTTTTACTAAGGTATCTATGCCAACCACATCAGCTGTTCTAAAAGTGGCCGATTTTGGTCGGCCAATAATTGGCCCTGTCAATGCATCTATTTCATCAATGGATAATTGCTGTTTTTCCATGATATGGAAAATACTCATGATACTAAAAACACCGATCCGGTTGGCAATAAAAGCGGGGGTATCTTTACAGAGTACGGTTGTTTTACCCAAATGCAAATCGCCATAATGCATAAGAAAGTCTATTACTTCCTTATCTGTATATGGGGTGGGTATGATTTCAAGTAACCGCAAATAACGCGGTGGGTTAAAAAAATGCGTACCGCAAAAATGTTTTTTAAAATCCTCACTCCTGCCTTCAGCCATTAAATGAATGGGTATACCTGAAGTATTCGAAGTAATTAAGGTACCCGGTTTACGATATTTTTCGACTTCATTATAGATAAGTTGTTTTATATCAAGCCTTTCTACAACTACTTCAATTACCCAATCGTAATCGGCAATATCTTTCATATTATCATCAAAATTGCCTGTCTTGATTCTATTGACTACTGATTTTGTAAAAACAGGAGAGGGGTTCGATTTAATGGCCGCTTGTAAAGCATCATTCACCAATTTATTTCTTTCAACAGCTTTCGTACTCTCTTTAGCGCCACTGGGAACCATATCTAATAGCAAAACGGGTAAACCAATGCCTGCAAAATGGCATGCAATACGGGATCCCATAACCCCACTTCCTAATACGGCAACTTTTTTAATCGAACGTTTCATAATGGTTAATAATTTAGCAATCAGTATAAAATAGTTAGTTATGCAACTAATTTAATCGAAGATAGGGCAAAAAAAATATCAAACCTTTCGGTTTGATATTCATTTTTTGGGGGAAGGATTCATTCTTCCGAAACTGCGGCACCTTTATATGCCAAATACAGGCAAATCAGGTACACAGCCAACAGAACGTAAACTAGCATAACGGGGGATTTGTGTTTACAATTTATTAAAAATATAGATGCTAAATATTCATCGTTTATGCACCTAAGTGCATAACAGTAACCAAGAAAATATACCCTTTCATCAGAAAAAACCGCAAATCCAAGAATATCACGCTTTTGAGAGAATTATTTTCAATTTCTTAATACAAAAAATAACTTTGGCGGTTCAATTTTTAATTTTTTTTTAATGTCATTCTGCCCTCAATTTTTATGGTTACGTGAACTGGGTAGGTATTATTTTAATAAAATATAATATTCGAAAGATGGCTTAAGGTAGAAATCGCTTAAAATAACCGTTGTTTGTGATAATCGACCATTTACAATTTTCTTTCATGCTAAATGCCAATCATTCTGTTACTTTTGTCAGTATATGGAAATTACCAAAGACATGATCAGTAAATTGCAGCATTTGGCGAGGCTGGAATCTAATCCCGATGAGGCGGGTTTACGCGCAGATTTAGAAAAGATGGTGATTTTCATTGAAAAATTAAATGAACTAAACACACAAGATGTAGAGCCTTTATTATATATGACAGATACCCCAAAAGCGTTAAGAGAAGATCATCCGGCAGCCCCTATCGACCCGAAAATAATCCTTTCTAATGCTCCTGTTCCGGATACCCGTTATTTTAAAGTTCCTACCGTAATAAAAAAATAGAGTACATGCAAGCTGAATCAATCATACACCTAGAGGATATCCAAAAAAGCTATTTTATGGGTTCTCAGGCAATTCCGGTACTAAAAGGTATTTCTTTGGATATCATCAAAAATGAATACGTTGCTTTGATGGGGCCTTCAGGAAGCGGTAAAAGTACCTTAATGAATATTTTAGGTTGTTTAGATTCCCCAACCGGTGGCAAGTATGTGCTGAACGGAAAAGATGTGAGTAAGATGCCCGATGATGACTTAGCAGAAGTTCGAAATACAGAAATCGGATTCGTTTTCCAACAGTTTAATTTATTACCACGTTTAAGCGCTGCTGAGAATGTGGCATTACCGCTTATTTATGCGGGGATCAATAAAAAAGAAAGGATTGAACGTGCTATGGAGGCGTTGAATAAAGTTGGTTTGGCTGAGAGAAGTCATCATAAATCGAACGAACTTAGTGGTGGACAAATTCAACGTGTTGCCATTGCCCGCGCTTTGGTAAATAATCCTTCTATACTATTGGCAGATGAACCTACAGGTAATTTAGATTCTAAAACATCTGTTGAAGTAATGCAGATATTCGGCAAAATTCAAGAAGCAGGTAATACGGTAGTGTTGGTTACCCACGAAGAAGATATAGCTGCATATGCGCACAGAGTTGTTCGCCTCCGCGATGGCTTGATTGAAACGGATACACGCAAGACCATAGAACAAATGGCTTAACGCGAACCATTCCCTTATTTTTTTGTACTATTGGCTACTGTATTAAAATGGCAATAAAGATTTATACTAAGACCGGTGATTTAGGCAAAACTGCTTTAATAGGAGGTACTAAAGTGCCTAAGAGTCATATTCGTATTGAAGCATATGGTACGGTAGATGAATTAAACTCGTGGATTGGATTACTGAGCGATTTATACAATGATGCTCAAACAAATACTACCCTTAAAGAAATACAAGATAGGCTTTTCACAATCGGTTCCTCTTTGGCTTGCGATCCCGAAAAAGAGCCTTTAATGAAAATACCTGATTTAAAAGAAGCAGATATTATTTTATTGGAGAAAGAAATTGACCGGATGAATGATAGCTTACCTCCCATGAAGTTTTTTATTCTTCCCGGAGGTCATGTGATTATTTCTCAAATGCATATTGCTCGCTGTGTTTGTAGGAGAGCAGAGAGAGGAATCGTGAATATGAAAGAGCATGATTTGTTTGTGGAGCCATTAATTATTAAATATTTGAATAGATTGAGTGATTATTTGTTCGTGCTCTCCCGCTATGCTGCAAACACTTTGCAGATTGCAGAAATTCCCTGGAAACCAAGAGTATCTTAACCTTTTAGCAATTGCCCATCTTGCATTTTTATAGTTCTGTCTGCAAAAGCAGCTAATTCCTCATTATGCGTAACAATTAAAAAAGCAGTGCCGGTTTTTTGGTTCAGGTTTTTGAAAATACGGTACAATTCTTTCGCATTAGTACTGTCTAAATTACCTGTGGGCTCATCAGCAAATACGATTGCGGGCTCATTAATTAAGGCTCTTGCAACCGCAACTCTTTGTTGTTCGCCTCCCGATAAAGCAGTTGGCTTATGGGTTAATCTATCATCTAATCCCAGATCTTTTAATAAAGTGGCGGCACGTTCTTCCACTTCATTTTTTTTATGGCCACCTATCCACCCGGGAATACATACGTTTTCAAGAGCCGTGAATTCAGGTAATAACTGATGAAATTGAAATATGAATCCCATGTGAGCGTTTCTAAACTGTGCCAGTTGATTGGTGCTTAACTTGCCGATATCGGTATTGTTGAACCAAACCTTTCCGGAATCGGGGCTATCCAAGGACCCTAAAATATGCAACAAACTACTCTTCCCGGCACCCGACGACCCCACCAAACTTACCATTTCCCCCTTCTCAAGAGTTATATTTACATTATCTAGAACAGTAATATTGTTGAATTTTTTGGTAATATTTTCAGCTTTTAGCATTAAAAAGGGTGCTTTTAGTTAGCAAACCTACAAAACAGGCAGGAAAAACTACGATTTTAAAGCGTTATCAGCATCAGTTGGATATCTTGGATTTGGTAGTATCGTTTATACATTTACTTTTGCAAAAAATTGGAGGAAATATGTTTTGGACACTTGAGTTAGCAAGTTATTTGGAAGAGGCTCCTTGGCCGGCTACAAAAGATGAATTAATAGATTATTCAATACGCAGTGGTGCTCCTATTGAGGTAGTTGAGAATTTGCAAGAATTAGAAGATGAAGGTGAAGTTTATGAGAGTATTGAAGATATTTGGCCCGACTATCCCAGTCAGGAAGACTTTATGTTTAATGAAGATGAATATTAAAATAATCTAGCGGATATACTAAAGTACCCGCTATTTATTTTTTAGGATTTTTAAAACTAAGCTTGAAGTAAAGCAGCATTAGCGCAAGCGTAAGTACTATAATATTCGCGGCAATCACAGGCCCACTATGCACACTGAAAGCATAAATTAACCAGACGATCGTACTGATTATTACAATAAAAATCATCCAAATACTTAGATCCCCCACGCTTCTTGTTTTCCAAGCTTGCCATACTTGAGGAATAAATGTAATGGCACTTAAAAATGCACCTACATAACCTATCAACTCATTCCATTGCATAGTGTTGTTATTAACTTTCCAACTGGATTCCCATTTTTTGCATCACCTCATTACTTACTCCGGTTGTAGAAAACCCTCCATCATGAAATAAGTTTTGCATGGTAACCATACGCGTTAGATCCGAGAATAGGGTAATACAATAATTCGCACAATCTTCTGCAGTTGCATTACCTAGTGGCGCAATAGCATTAGAGTAATCATAGAAATCATTGAATCCCTTTATACCTGTACCCGCAGTTGTTTTAGTGGCAGATTGAGAAACGGTATTTATTCTTACTTTTTTTTCAACCCCATAATAATATCCAAAGCTGCGAGCAATGGATTCTAGCATTGCTTTTATATCTGCCATATCGGTGTAAAAAGGAAAAGTGCGTTGTGCAGCCATATACGTTAAGGCTACAACACTTCCCCATTCGTTAATAGCATCAAGCTTATGAGCAACAGCTAACATTTTATGAAACGACAAAGCAGATACATCAATGCCCTTTATAAAATAATCATAGTTCGATTCAGTATAAGGGATCTTTTTGCGAATATTCACGCTCATGCCAATGGAATGTAAAACGAAATCTATTTTACCACCAAGTACTTCTTGAGATTGCGTAAAAAGTGTAGTTAGCTCTTCCACACTGGTAGCATCGGCAGGAATGATTTTGGAATTTGTTTGCTCGGCTAGTTTGTTGATTTCACCCATACGCATAGCAATGGGGGCATTGGTAAGTACAAAACTTGCGCCTTCTTCATGTGCTTTTTCTGCTACTTTCCAAGCAATTGAATTCGCATCTAAAGCACCTGTAATAATTCCTCTTTTTCCTTTTAATAAATTATATGGCATAGTTAATCTGAATTATGAGTTAAGAATTAAGAATTCATAATTTATAATTCTTAATTACGGTAAAGGTATATCAATTCATCATTTCACGTGCATTTTCCAAGGCTGCAGCCGTAGGTTTCTCTCCCCCTAGCATTTTTGCAATCGCTTCCACTCTTTCAGATTCAGTAAGCAGTTTGATTTTTGTTTTGATACCGTCTTTCTCAGCTTCTTTGTAAACATAGAAATGAGCAGATGCTTTTCCGGCAATTTGAGGTTGGTGGGTAATACAAATGATTTGTCTGGTTGAGGCCATTGTTTGCATAATAATACCAACTTGTTTGGCGGCTTCGCCGGAAATACCGGTATCTATTTCATCAAAAATCATAGTGGGTAAATCGATGGTGGAAGCAACTAAAGATTTAATACATAGCATTAGCCTACTCAATTCCCCTCCGCTTGCTACTTTACCTAACGGCTCGAAGCGGCCCTGTTTATTGGCATCGAATAAAAATTGAATTTCTTCAGTTCCATGTATCGTAAGCTGAGTTGGTTCAAATGCAACTTTAATTTGAGCATTAGGCATTCCCACTTGTTTAAGCAGGGTATTTACAGCTTTTTCAAAAATGGGAGCTTGCTTTGATCTATTGGCTTTTATTATAGCAGCTATTTCCTGTAATTCTTTTTCTAATTTTTTAGCTGCCTCTTGATACTGCTGATATTGTTCATCAATAGTGAACACTGCATTCAATTTATGTTGTAGATCTGTTTGAAGAGTTAACAATTCTTTTGTATGTGTGAACCCATGTTTTCTGAGTAATTTATCACCTGCCGTAATTCTTTCATTCACAACAATAGCGCGGGCTTCATTATCAGTTATGGAATCTGCTATATGTGATAACTCTTGCGCAATATCTTTAAGTTCTATATAAAGTGTTTTTAATCTTTCGAGTTGTAATTCAATAACAGGGTAAAGTTTGGAAATATTTGTTAGTGAGGCTTGTATATTTTTTAAAGATGCTGTTAGTGGCTGCTCCGAATTATCCAGTGCTTCATAAGCATTCGATAACCCCATTTTTATGGTTGCTGCATTACTCAATAGTTGCCATTCCGCATCCAATTCTTCCAACTCATTTTCTTTTAAATTAAGCTGGATCAGCTCGTCCAGCAAAAACTGATGGTAATCGGCCTCTTTAGCAAAATTTGCCTTTTCTGTTTCTATTTTTTGGATATTCGTTAATAGCTGTTTCCACTGTTGGTATTTTTCTTGAAACGAAATATAATAGGAATGATTACCTGCAAGGATATCAATAACTTCTCGCTGAAAATCTGATTCAGCAATCTCTAGTGTATCAAATTGTTGATGCAAATCCACAAGCAGGGATGATAATTGCTTTAATTGCTGCAGTGTGCAGGGGGAGTCATTAATAAATGCTCTCGATTTCCCGGATGCGGAAATTTCTCTTCTAAGCATTAAAGTTCCTTCATAGTCGAATCCTTCTTCTTGTAAAAAATCGATAACCAACTTTTTCTCTTTCACTGCAAAGAATCCTTCAATAATGGATTTCTTATCTTTATTAAGCAGGGAGCTACTATCTGCTCTGCCACCGAGTATTAACCCTAATGCACCCATCAGGATGCTTTTTCCGGCGCCTGTTTCCCCGGTAATGATATTTAAACCTGAATGGAAATCGATTTCAATGGCATCTATTATGGCGTAGTTTTGTATTAATAATTTGTGAATCATAGTTACAATATTATTATTATTCCCCTTTACATCTTTCAATACCGGCTTTTGCACGCTGATCAAGCGAGTTTTTATACTCATGATCGTCCATATTCAAACATTTTTGATAATAGCTGATAGCTAGTTTTTTTTGATTACGGTTTTCATAAATCATAGCAATTTGAAGGGCGGCCCTTGCAGCATAATACTCCTTTCTGTTTTCTCCTATACGTATCGCAATTAAATAATTTCGAATAGCATCATCAGGCTTATTAAGATCATCTAAAATTCTGGCAACACGGTATGCAAATTCTAATTTTTCTTCTTCTTTTGGAAAGTCATCATCCGTTTTGCCGGAAAGTAGTTTGTAGGCATCGGTAAGGTAGCCTCCATCATTGAGTAATCTGGCTTTTAAAAGTAAAGGATTGGGCCAGTAGATTGCCTTTGCATCTTTCAAAGCTTTTTTATCTGCGTCTGAATCGGTACTGCCTTTTTTTATAACCTGTTTCCTGGCATTTTCAGCCGCAGCAAAATTATTCTGTAAATAGTAACACCAGCTTATTTTTTGATATACATCTTTTAGGTAAAACTTACCTTTAAACTGACTGGTAAATTGTTCAAAAAAACTAAGCGCTTCATTTATTTCCAGATGATACAGCTTAATATATCCCATTTCAAAATCCCATACCGATAGCGGTAAGTAATCGTCTGATTTATTTCTGGATACAATAATGGTCTTTGTTTCTTCTATATTTTTATAATTAAGATATAAGTTAGATGCCATAAAAGCCAGTAAATGATTATTTACCAAATCAAGCTTGCGCTGACCAATAAACTCAAGTGCTTCCTCTTTTTTGTTTTCAACATGGTACAGTAAATAAGGGTATATAAATGCTGCATCGGTAAAGAACATTTTTGCCCATGGATCATTGCTAAAAGAAAATTGCCTCACCATGCGCATACCCTCAGATAAGGATCCGTGTATACCCAATAAATTGGTAAGCCATTTATATCCTTTGGGAACTGTTCCTACCACTGCAGTAACTGCTCCAAAAAGTAAATCGTTGGGTGCAAATTGGGGAAATGCTTTTTTGTTTTCTTTGAGTAGCATATATGCTTTTCTAAAATCCCAACCGGCGTCCCAAAAATGTCCAAACTTTATCGAAACACCGGCCCTATGAATTCTTATTAAAGCCTGGCCATAGAGATAAAAAGGGGAGTCTTTGGGTCCTGTTTGAATAATTTCTAATCGCTCCTGAAAATCAGGGAAATGAGCATCATAATAGGCAGGATCTTCATTGAGAAATAAGGTATAGAAATCGATATAATCTTTTATTAGTAGGGGTACTAAATTATTTGGCTGTTGTTGCGTTAGTTTTTCTACCAATAGCTTACCCGATTTTATTTTGAGTTTTGAAACTTCTTGATATGCTTGTACACAGTCGGCATTAAAATCAAACCTTTTTTGTGCCTGAAGTAAAAAAGCAATCAGGATCCCTAGAATCAAAACACTCGTCTTTTTCATGTGATATCGAAAATAAGAAAGGGCAACGAATTGTTGCCCTTTCCATGAAATATTTATATGCGTTTACTTTGCTTCTACACTATCGTTCAAATCGGCATCTACCAGGATACGACCACAGTTTTCGCAAACAATAATCTTTTTATGCAGGCGAATTTCACTCTGGCGTTGTGGGGGAATGGCATTAAAACATCCACCACAAGCGTCTCTTTCCACCGGAACAACCGCTAAACCGTTTCTATAACTGTTACGAATACGATCGTAACTATATATCAATCGGTCATCAATATGCTTGCGGGCTTCTTCACTTATTTCTCTTAAAGCAGTTTCTTCCTTAATAGTATCTGCAATGATTTTTTCTAACTCTCCCTTTTTATGATTTAAAACCCCTTCTTTAATAGCCACTTGTTTTTTAGCAGCTTCCAAATTTTTAACTTTTTCTGCTAATTCTTCATTAGCATCGCGGATATGCTTTTCACTCAATTTCACTTCTAACTGCTGCATCTCCACTTCTTTATTTATCGCTTCGAATTCACGGTTATTTTTTACGTTGTCGCTTTGCTTTTCGTATTTGGCAATTAAGGCCTCACTCTCTTTTATAGCATTTTTTTTGCTTTCAATAAAATCAGTGATACCATTAATTTCCTCTTCAATACGAGTTTGGCGTGCGGTAAAACCTTGTATTTCGTCTTCAAGGTCACTCACTTCCATGGGAAGCTCCCCCTTTAAGATTTGAATTTCATCTAATTTGCTATCGATCTTTTGTAAACGGAGTAAGCTTACTAATTTTTCTTCTACTGAAAAGTCTTTTACTGCTGCCATAGCGGTTTTTGTTTTTAACCCAGAAAATAATGAACGGGATTGGTGTTCACTTGTGATTTAAGGACGGCAAAGTTAGGGAAATTACCGGTTAAAACCGCAAAAAGCTGCTCAGGAACATATTGCTCTGATTCCCAATGACCTATATCGGCAATAATCATATCTGAGGCAGCATCAAAAAAAGCATGATACTTAATATCAGCGGTAATGAAAAGATGGGCACCTGCTTTTTTGGCTGCAGGTATCAAAAAGCTGCCTGAGCCGCCACAGATAGCAATTTTTTGAATGGGTTTCCCTAGTAAAGCGGTATGCTTTATAACGGAGAGATTAAATTCTTTTTTTAGGTTTTGAAGTAAGGCTACCTCCTCTAAAGGGGTTGCCAAATCCCCGATCAATCCCGAGCCAACCCCCTGGTTGGTATTTAATAGCGGAACCAGATCATAAGCCACCTCCTCGTAAGGGTGGGCTTCAAAAAGGGCTTTCAAAATGCTGTTCTGGAGATGAACTGGTATTAACACCTCTATTTTTTCTTCTGCTACCACTTCCCGTACCCCCCTAAGTCCAATATGTGGATTTGTTTTCTCAGAACCCTTAAAAGTACCGGCTCCCTGTGTGCTAAAGCTGGCTTCACTATATTCTCCAATATGTCCGGCACCCGATTTAAAGAGTGCATCTAAAACCACACTCGTAGCCTCTTTAGGAACATATGTAATGAGTTTGGCAAGCGTATTTTTTTTGGGAACCAATGTTTTACAATTGATCAAATTAAGTTTGTTGGCAATAAGCTGATTTACACCGTGTATTACATTATCTAAATTGGTATGTATGGCATATAAAGCGATATCTGATTTAATGGCCCTGATCAAAATTTTTTCTATATAAGAAGCCCCTGTTATGGATTTAATACTACCAAACAGTATAGGGTGATGAGCAACGATTAAGTTACAATTATGCTGAATCGCTTCTGCTAATACCTCATCGGTAATATCCAAACAGCATAACACGCCGGTACATACAGCAGCCCTACTTCCTGTTAATAGTTTGGCGTTATCGTATTCCTCCTGATAAGCCGGTGGTGCGAGTTTTTCTAATACTGTTAGAACCTTATCAATCGTCATATTAACTAATTCTCTTACGAATGTACAGGCAAACTATCTTTGATATATGCAGCCCGGAAAATTTCTTTCTTTAAACGGAAAAATGGTTGAAAGTAGGTATCCTGTTTTGTCGGCTGATAATCGTTCATTCAGGTACGGAGATGGTTTTTTTGAGACCATTCGATGGGAGGGTAATACTGCTTTTTTATGGGAGTATCATGTAAAAAGATTCTTTTCTACATTAGATGGATTGGCTTTTGTTACCCCTCAATGGTGGGACGAAGCTTTTCTCAGGTCGTCTATTCAAGCTTTGGTAGTAAAAAATAAACACGAACGCCAGGCGCGTATTCGGTGCACCGTTTACAGAGGAGAAGGAGGGATATATGATGCGAATACTAATACCCCTCAACTTATTATTCAAAGTTGGCCTCTTGAGGGCGGGTTATTCGACCTGAATAGCAATGGATTAGACATCAATATATTCAGCAATGCCATAAAAACAGCTGATGGTTACTCGGCCTATAAAACAAATAGTGCCCTGCCTTATATAATGGCCGCTCAATTTGCAAAAGCGAATCGGTATAATGATGCTATATTACGCAATCAATGGGGTAGGGTGGCGGATACCACAATTGCAAATATTTTTATTATACATGATAATAAAATTATCACTCCTCCTTTGAGCGAGGGCTGTGTAAACGGCGTTTTCCGTAAATTTTTATTAGAAACCTTAGATAAAATAGGCTTTCAAGCTCAAGAATTTGCCGTATCAGAAGATATTTTAAAAAATGCTAATCAGGTATTTTTGACCAATGCCATTAAAGGGATAAGATGGGTAAATAGTATAGGCTCGACGCATTACTCGAATCAGTTGATAGGGCAGCTAGTTCAAGAAATTCGGAAATTTAATCAATAATTAATTATTTAATTTTTTTTCATATATTTATATGATTAATTTGGCAACCTCATAAAAGTATTCAGAATGAAAAAACTAATTTTACTTACAATTACGTTACTATCAGTATTCGTGAGTGTAATAGCTCAGAAAAAAGAACCAAAGCCAAAAACGTCTTTTGGTATTTTAGGAGCAGGTAACTACACGAAGTTTCGTGTAGAGTCGTATACACCAAATAGTTACACCGCAGCGGGTGGTGGTGCATTCGGAGTATGGCTTAATATCCCGATAAATAGTTTTGTATCAATCGAACCTCAGGCACAATATTCTTATTTACGTTATGTAAGTAATAATACATCACCAAGCTTGAAATTATTCGATGGTATCATGCAATATCAATCTTACCCGGTATTTGTTAAAATCAAAGCCAATAAAGATTTTTCTTTTATTCTGGGACCTCAATTCGATTTCTTAAATAAAATTACCAATAACAGCGCGGCCAAAGATATTTTATACAAGGGTCAATTTAGAAGCCAAACTATTACTTGGACTGCCGGTGTTGAGTTATTCCCAGATTGCTTTGTTCAACCATATATCAGGTATATGTATGGTACTCAAAATTTAGCGTCAGGTAGTTACCCATCTAATGAACCCAATTTGTTTAATAGAGGTATTCAAGCAGGTTTCAAATTCAGACTTACTAAAGTGGCAAAAGTGGCACCTGTTCCTGCTCCCGTTGTTACTCCTCCGGTAGTAGTTGAGCCTCCTAAACCAAAAGATACAGATGGTGATGGTATCACTGACGACGTTGATAAATGTCCTACCGTACCGGGAGTAGCTAAATACGGTGGCTGTCCTGTTCCCGATACAGATGGTGATGGTATCAACGACGAAAATGATAAGTGTCCTACCGTTCCGGGATTAGCAAAATATGGTGGTTGCCCTATTCCTGATACAGATAAAGATGGTATCAATGATGAAGAAGATAAATGCCCTACTGTTCCAGGCTTGGCCAAATATAATGGTTGCCCTATTCCTGATACTGATGGAGATGGTGTAAATGATGAGGAAGATAAATGTCCTACCGTTAAAGGCACTGTTACAAATGCCGGTTGTCCTGAATTGGCAGCACAATATAAGTTTGACAATAAAAAAGTATTGTTCAATACCGGTACTGCTGTACTTACAAAAGCTTCAAAAGTGGAGTTAGAGAAAGTAGTGAAGGCCTTGAATGATTATCCTTCTTTAAAACTTTATGTAGATGGTCATACAGATAATTCAGGTTCCGACAAAGTGAACGTGCCTCTATCATTAAAGCGCGCTAATGCAGTTAAAGCTTATTTATTTAGCAGAAAGATCGATGCGGCACGTTTAGTTACTGATGGTTTTGGTAGTAGCAAGCCCATTGCTGATAATAAAACAGCAAAAGGAAAAGCGCTTAATCGCAGGGTTGAATTCCGCGTTCAGGAATAATATTATTAGTTAATATTTAAAAAGCCCCCCAACAATTCTGTTGGGGGCTTTTTTTTAACTATTCTACAGTTGTATTGTTGTATTGCTATGAAAAAGGAAATCGTTATCTGCTGGTTTCGTAGAGATCTTCGCTTAGAGGATAATGCTGCACTATATCACGCATTAAAATCCGGGTATCCCGTATTACCTGTTTTTATTTTCGATAAAAATATTTTAAATAAGCTAGAAAATAAATCAGATAGGAGAGTAGAATTTATACACGCTGCATTACATGATATGCAGAAACTGCTTCAAAACTTAGGTAGTACCATGGCAGTTTTTTATGATTATCCTTTAGAAGCATATCAAAAACTTTTTTCTCGTTATATAATTAAAGCCGTTTATACTAATCATGATTATGAACCTTATGCGGTAGAGCGAGATACCCTTATCAAAGATTTCTTACAACAACAAGGAGCCCATTTATTTACCTATAAGGATCAGGTAATTTTTGAAAAAGATGAAGTGGTAAAAGATGATGGGAAACCGTATACTGTTTTTTCGCCTTATGCCCGAAAATGGAGAGCTTTATTAACCCCTTTTTATTTAAAAGCATACCCCACCGAAAAATATTTTTCAGCCTTTCTAAAACAAGAAGTCATTGCTATTCCATCTTTAGCAAGCATGGGTTTTAAAGCAGTAGATATACCTTTTCCGACTAAGCAATTAGAAGATGATATCATACAGCACTACACAAAAAACAGGGACTATCCGGCATTAGAAAAAGGAACTTCCAAAATGGGGGTTCATTTACGCTTTGGTACCGTTAGTATCAGGGCTTTAGGAAGAAGGGCTTTAACATTGAACGATACTTACTTGAATGAATTGATATGGCGCGATTTTTATCACGCTATTCTTTGGCATTTTCCTAAAGTAGGCAGAGGTGCATCTTTTAAGGCAGAATACGAAAAAATAGAATGGATCAATAATGAAAATGAGTTTAAATGTTGGTGTGAAGGTAATACTGGTTATCCTATTGTAGATGCGGGTATGCGCGAATTGAATGCTACAGGCTATATGCATAATAGAGTACGAATGATTGTTGCATCTTTTCTAACCAAACACTTACTAATAGATTGGCGTTGGGGGGAAGCTTATTTTGCAGAAAAATTATTAGATTTTGACCTGGCTGCCAATAACGGTGGTTGGCAATGGGCTAGTAGCAGTGGTTGTGATGCGGCACCTTATTTCCGGGTTTTTAATCCGTATTTGCAAACAGAAAAATTTGATAAGGAATTAAAATACGTTAAAAAATGGGTACCTGAATTTATGGAGTTCAGCTACCCTAAACCTATAGTGCCACATGAAGCCGCTCGTAAACGGGTATTAGAAGTATATGCAAAGGCGTTGAAGGAATAGGTTAGAAGGTATGAGGTGTAAGATGTAAGGTATAGGGTATAGGGTATAGAATTTATCGTCTATGGTCTATCGTCTTCACTCTCAATTCCTCCAACTTCCTCACCGCTGCTAATCCATCTTCTCCCAAGTCTAGAGAATATTTATTGACGTAAAGGTCTATATGCTGCCGCATAACAGATTCGCTCATTTCTTGCGAATGCATTTTTACATATTCACTGATATGAGGGTAATGTAAATAGGCATATTCAATACTCTTCTTAATGAGCTGATCTAATTTTTGTACGATTGCTTTATCAATTCGCTTATGTGCAACAATGCCTCCTAAAGGAATGGGAATATGTAAAGTTTCTTCCCAAAATGTGCCCATATCCATTAACTTAATTAGCCCTTTTTGGGCATACGTAAATCGGTTCTCGTGAATAATTACCCCTGCATCTACCTCACCCTGTAATACCGCATCTTCAATTTCATGAAATACTTTGAATGTCTTTTGTTTGGCATTCGGATACGCCATTGAAAATAAAAAATGCGCTGTAGTATGTTCTCCCGGTATAGCAACAACAGCATTATTGATATCAATATTTTCTTTTCCTTTTTTGGTAATCAAAAGTGGACCAACACCCATACCCAATGCCCCACCGCTACGTAAAAGATCGTAATGATCTAACACAGATGGCCAGACTCCATAACTTATTTTAGAAACATCCATCTTTCCCTCCAATGCCCATTCATTAAGGGTTTGCACATCTTCTAAATAAACAGTAAAAGATAAACCTTCCGTATTAATTTTACCATTTACCAGTGCGTCAAAAACAAAAGTATCGTTAGGACAAGGCGAAAAAGCCAGTGATAGTTCCATCGTATTATTTAACTCCCGGTTGTTTTAATTGCCAATTCGTTTTCCTTTTTTCTTCATCCACTATATTTTTTACATCTTGCAAAAGCTGCTTAGTATCGTAAACAATTCCATCTTTAATAGTATACTTTACTCCCCCCTTTCTTATAACAGTATTCGAAGCGTCTAGTTCAATGGCTCCTGTACCGTAAAGCACTTGTAAATTCTTCAACGGATTAGCATCTATTACTACTAAATCGGCTAGCTTTCCTATTTCAACAGAGCCCAGGTCTTTTTCTGCACCTAATGCTTGAGCGGCATATAAGGTAGCCGATCTTATTACTTCCAAAGGATGAAACCCGGCTTCGCGGAGTAATTCTAATTCGCGGATAAAACCAAAACCATACAATTGATAAATAAATCCATTATCGGACCCTGCAGTCACTCTTCCTCCTCTGTTTTTATATTCGTTAACAAAGGTCATCCATAAACGATAATTATTTTTCCATTCTACTTCTTGTTCTGTTCCCCAGTTATGCCAATAGGAACCATGGGATACTCTACTGGGTTCATAAAATTTCCAAAGAGAAGGTAGTGTATAATCTTCATGCCATTCGGCTCTTCGAGCCCTCATTAAATCTCTATTCGCATCATAAATATTAAAAGTAGGATCTAAAGTAAAATCGAGGGCAATCAATTCATTCATTACTTTATTCCAATGCTCGCTATAGGGAGCTGCTGCTTGCTTCCAAAGTTTACCCGCTTCTTCAAAACGATCTTGTTCATTATTGTAATTATAAGTAAGCGGATATTGTTGTATGGTTTTATCTGTAAATAGAGCTTCCGGTAAACCATACCAATGCTCCATACTTGTTAGGCCTGATCTCGCAGAATTCAATACATTCCATCTCGCAACATCCAGTTGCGCGTGATGACAAGCAGAGCGTAATCCTAATTTTTTATTTTCTCTTAATGCTGCATCCATTACTTCCGGTGAAGCCCCGAAAAACTTAATACCATCAGCTCCTTTTTTTGCATTTTCGTTAACCCATGCTCTTGCAGCTTCAGCAGTATTGATGGGTACTTTAGATCCTTGTCCGAATGCAGTATACGCATAAATTCTGGGTGCAGTAATGGTATTAGCAGCACTTTTCTTTTTATGATCCAGTACCCAATCCAAACCATTTCCGCAAGATGGGTCGCGTATGGTTGTGATACCATGCGCCATCCATAATTTAAAAACATATTCAGCAGGAGTGCCTTGCTCCTTGCCGCCAATATGTCCGTGCATGTCTATCAAACCGGGTAGTACATACATACCCTCGCAATTGAGTTCTTTACCATTGGGTTTAAGTACGGGGCGGCGTTGCGCATTGATAGGAACACCCGGGTTACCAACCGTAATTATTTGTGCGATACGATTATTTTCTATAACAATATCTACAGGTCCGTTGGGAGGGGCACCGGTACCATTAATAAGCGTAACACCTCGAATGATGAGTTGCGTGTAGGGGCCACTTCCTTCTTTTTTTTCTGGTGCGGGTTGAATTTGAGCTTGTGAAGAAAAGATGGCAGTTAAACAAAGAGCGGTTAGTATTCTTCTTATAAGCATAGCAGTTATTTTAAAGTATATAGTTTATCCAGGTAAGCAAGGATCGTTTTATTTAAATTATTAATTGCCGTTTTAATATCCCATTTGGTCTTATCTCTTTCACCTGCTTCATTCGAAATAGTTCTTATTTGTAAAAAAGGAATGGCAAATTCTCTACAAACATAATGTAAGGAAGCTCCTTCCATCGATTCTATATCGGGGTGATATTTTTTGGTGATTGTTTTGATACGTTTTTCACCGGTAGTAATTTGGTTCACTGAAATTCCTACTATCTCGGGGAGTTTTAATAAATTATATTCTTTAAGCCAGGGGTTGGGTAATTTCTTTTTTTCAAAAGGAGGATAATTCGATTTTTCCAGTTTCAAATCGAAGATATCTTTCCATTTTTTTTGTTCTTCTACCCCCATATCTGCAATGATTTCCTCTCCTACAACTACTGTTTTCCCAATCGATAACTTAGGGTTAAAAGAGCCGGCAATCCCAACTTGTAAAATCAAATCAGGTTTTTCCTCGTATATTAATCTTGTAAGTGATACAGCGCTGGAAAGCAAACCAACGCCCGATTGGTAAAATTGTACTTTTAAGCGCTTACTATCGCTGCTATATAGATCTTTGAGGTGAACAAAGGCGGGCATCCATTCGCCTGTTGTAGCTGCTGTAATTACTACTCTCATAAGTGTAAAGTTGATGAAAAAGCACCAACTTTCGTCATTTTCGTACCTTTGCTAAAAATGAAGGAATTGGGATGGTATATTTAACTAGACAGGAACATTTTAATGCCGCGCATAAACTTTATAACCCAAATTGGAGTAAAGAGCAGAATGAGGCTGTTTTCGGACCCTGTGCCAATGAAAACTGGCATGGGCACAATTATGATCTTTTTGTTACGGTTAAAGGTAATCCTAACCCCGATACCGGATTTTTATTCGACGTTAAAGTGCTGAGTAAACTGATCAAAATACATGTTACAGACCATTTAGATCATAAAAACCTCAATATCGATGTGCCTTTCATGACCGGACAAATGTGCAGTACTGAAAACCTGGCTATCGCTATTTGGAAACAATTGGCACCACATTTGCCGGTAGATATTACCTTGCATTGTATCAAACTCTATGAAACGCCTCGGATTTATGTGGAATATTTTGGGTAAATTGAGATGTTTATTAGAATGGGAATCATGAAGTTTAGGTTAATTGTTTAGTACTTTTTGAGAAATAATTAAACAAAGTAATCTGATCGTCGTTATATAGGGATAGTTGGCCACTTGATCAGCATACTTCTGAAACAGTTCCAACGGGAAGCATTTTCACGTTTATAATTGCTACATGCACGAAAAAAGGGTTACAGTATTTAGGAAAGAGCATTTTAATGCGGCTCACCGGCTACATAACCCTAATTGGGAAGATGAGCAGAACAAGTCTGTTTTCGGATTATGCAATAATGCTAATTACCATGGACATAATTACGAACTAATTATTCAAGTAACCGGCAATATTGATCCCGAAACCGGGTATGTGATAGACATGAAACATTTGAGTGATATGGTAAAAGAAAAAGTATTATTAAAATTTGATCATAAAAATTTGAACCTAGATACGGTTGAATTCAAAGCCTTAAACCCAACTGCGGAAAATATTGCAGTGGTGATTTATGATTTGCTGCGGGCTGAATTGGATCAGGCTCTTGATTTAAAAATAAGGTTATATGAAACAGAAAGAAACTTTGTTGAATATCCGGCTTAACGGAGATAAAATAGAATTAAGCGATACCTTGATAGATGAGATCGGTGATAACCATGTGAGCACATCGGTGGATACGCCCATGCGTGCAGATGCTTTTGATAAATCAGAAGAAGAGAAATTAGCCATTATTCAAGACCATTTTAAAGCCATCATGGAAACATTGGGCTTAGATTTAACAGACGATAGCTTGAAAGGAACACCCAAACGTGTTGCAAAGATGTACGTAAAAGAAATTTTTAGTGGACTGAACCCCGCTAATAAACCTGTAATGGCATTGTTCGATAACAAGTATAAGTACAATGAAATGTTGGTAGAAAAGAATATTTCTTTCTATAGCAATTGCGAACACCATTTTGTACCTATCATTGGTAAAGCACACGTAGCTTATATTAGTAACGGCAAAGTAATTGGATTAAGTAAACTGAACAGACTAGTAGAGTATTTTGCTAAACGCCCGCAAGTGCAGGAACGTCTTACCATGCAAATAGGTAAAGAATTACAAGCGGTATTAGGTACCGATGATGTGGCCATTGTAATTGATGCGAAACATCTTTGTGTAGCGAGCAGAGGCGTAGAAGACGATACCTCTTCTACCGTTACAGCCTTTTACGGTGGTAAGTTCAAAGAAGAGAAAGTAAAAGATGAATTTCTTCGTTATTTAGAACTAAAGACAGAGTTTTAGGTGATAGTAACTAGGTAACAAAGTAAATAAGTTTAAAAAATTTAAACTTGCTATTTATTTACTTATTTACTTTGTTACTTATTCTACTAACATGACAACTGCATACGTATTCCCCGGACAAGGAGCGCAATTTTCCGGTATGGGAAAAAGTTTATATGATGCTGCCCCGGTTGCAAAATCATTATTTGAATCAGCTAACGAAATTTTAGGTTTTCGCATCAGTGATATCATGTTTAGTGGTACTGATGAAGAATTAAAACAAACCAATATTACACAACCTGCCGTATTCATCCATTCCGTAGTTGCCTATCATACGCTTGATAATCAAACACCGGCAATGGTTGCAGGGCATTCACTAGGTGAGTTCTCCGCATTAGTGGCCAATAAAACACTTTCTTTTGAAGATGCTTTAAGGCTCGTAAGTATCCGTGCAAAAGCCATGCAAAAAGCTTGTGAACAGAACCCATCTACCATGGCCGCGGTTTTGAATTTAGCAGATGATGTAGTAGAAAATATTTGTAAACAAGTACAAGAGGAAACAGGAGAAATTGTGGTAGCTGCAAATTATAATTGTCCGGGTCAGTTAGTTATAAGTGGAACAATAAAAGCAATTGATATAGCATGTATCAAGATGAAGGAAGCGGGAGCTAAACGTGCATTGGTATTACCCGTTGGTGGAGCTTTTCATTCACCGCTTATGGCTCCTGCAAAAGAAGAGTTAGCAGCTGCCATCGCTTCCACTCATTTTAATACACCTGTTTGCGCTGTATATCAAAACGTAGTTGCAAAAGCCATAACAGACCCGGCAGTAATCAAACAAAACTTGATGGAACAATTAACAGGTGCTGTTAAGTGGACGCAGTGCGTACAAGCTATGGTGGCTGATGGCGCTACTAGTTTTGTAGAATGTGGCCCCGGAAAAGTATTACAAGGCTTAGTTGGAAAAATTGCAGGTTCAGGTGTAACAGTAAGCGGTATCAACTAATTATTTCAAACCTAGTACCGTTAGTAAAGGATCGTTCCATACCGGAACGCCGGCTCTTCTGCTTGTAGGGTATTCTGCAATACCGAAACCTTCATCATATTCCCAAACTGCCCATCCCATTTTATATTTTACAAGTGCGTTGCGAACATCTTGATGATATTTCAATCTATTATCGACAGGCGCATAAATTTTGTAAGCACCAAATTCATTACAGATAATAGGTACGTTTTTGCTTAAACCCCAGCTATATACAACACGTATAGCATAATTGATAGAATCGCTATTGTACCTTTGTGCACCATACCAATTCAATAAATTTTTTACATCAACAGGCGTGCTGCTTGTAATTAAGGTACTTACATTTTGTGGGTTAGCGGGGTAAGGTACATTTCTTAAATTACTATAGGGAGACCCTGCCCAATCGGCACCCTGATGTGTGAAAGTATAAGGATCGTAAAAATGAAAATTGTAAACAATATTTTTACTATTATAAGGTTGAATAAAAGTAAGATCGTACCAACTGTTCCAATTTTCTGCACCGGCTATAATATAATGTTCGGGTGCTGCTTCGCGAATAGACTGAATAATCTGACCCTGAAAAGGCATCCACCAGTTTTTATCAATGCCTGCTATAGTTTGTGCCGCACCTACATGGGGTTCATTCCATAGTTCAAAAAAAACTTGCGTAGTATCATACTTTTTAAAATAGCTCGCCAGGTTTTTCCAGAATTGCCTGAAACTTGCACGTGTTGTTGGTTCAGTTGCTAATTTTATTTCAAATGCATCGCCATAACCATGTATATCCAACATAACCGATAACCCCGCCGCGGTGATATTTTTTATTGCCTGATCCACCATTGCTAGGTTGGTAGGTTGTATTTGTGCAATATTTGCTGGGTCGCATAAAGTAGCAGGACCAACCGGTAATCTTATATAGGTAAAGCCGGCAGCTTTGATACTCGCAAAATGGTCGGCATTGTATCGGGTGGTAAATTGAGATCGATCCGAGAAATCATTAAACCAATTATTTAGATTGATGCCTTTAGCTAACTTATCTAATGCTCTGCCAGAAGTGCCTACTGAGTTTTCATTATCAATGATAGTTTCACCCGATTTGCTACAACCTGCCAGCAAATAGATAATACTACAAATAATAATTAAATTTTTTATCGGCTTCATGGTTTAAAACATCAGTCCACAATTCACCCATTCAGGGTCAAAGGTAGCATCATATTTTTTATAGAAATTAATAGCAGGCTCGTTCCATTCAAGCACCTGCCATACAATTCCTTTTAGTTTTCGCTCTTTGGCCTCTTCTATTAAACGATCAAAAAGCTGTTTCCCGATATGCCTACCCCTTAATTTTTCTGTTACCAATATATCTTCCAGATACATTCTCTGCCCTTTCCATGTACTGTATCGAATATAATACAGTGCAAAAGCTTCTACCTTACCTTCTATTTCGGCCACAAAAGCCCACCATACCGGGTTTGGGCCAAAACCACTTTCTTCAAAATGTTCAAGGGTAACGGTTACTTCATCGGGGGCTTTCTCGTATACGGCCAGCTCATGTACTAGTTCCATAATACGGGCGCAATCTTTTCTTTCTGCTCTTCTTATCATAATAGTCAATAGTCATTGGTCAGTAGTCGTCGGTTCGTCTGAGGTTTTCCGTTCCGACGCTGGTTCTATATCTTCTTCTTTGCTTTAAAATTCCCATTTGGCTGTTGAAATGTTAACTCGCTTGTTTCGCCCTTATCATTTACGGTAAACTGAACAAAATAGCCTGAAACGGGTAATTTTAAACTAAAACGATCTTTTTCAACAGGCACCATCTCATATTCTGGTTGTCCGGGAATAAAAACGAACAATGTATTTTCTCCCTTAATAAATACTTTGGCTATTACTCCGCCTAAATCGTATTCACCCACATATTTCTGCAATTCTTCTTTTTTTAGTGGTTTAGCCTTTGGTGTTTTTGTAAATTTTAAAGGTGCTAAAGTGGGTTCTATGGCAATCGTTAATTCCTGAATATCACCACTTAGATCAGCTATAAACTGAGCCCGTAAAGGTGATTTATTGGTAGTGTCTATTCCCTCTTCAGGATCTTTATCGAAGGGCTGAAATACATCATAGTGATAATGCTTCAGCCACAAAATATCTTTTCCCATTTTTGCAAATAATGAATCATTTTTTACACTGATATCAAAACTGCCATAACCGGGGTGAGCATACGTTCCTTCATAAGCAGCTAAAGCGTGTGATGGGGAGGTATTCATTTTCCTGTTTTCAGATGTGCTTGCCTCCGCCAATTTCGCCTTGGCTTTTGCAGAATCACTGGTTTTCTTGATATCGCTATTCCAATCAAAATAAGGGAGATTTAATACTCTATCGGCAATGATATTTCTTACGATGGAAGGGATGGAAGAACCATCCTGATTTGTAAGAACAATGATACCAACACTATCAGTAGGGAAGAAGCTGGTGCTGGCAGAGAAGCCGTTTATATTACCACCATGTTCAACCCTATAATGCCCTTTATAAGATGCTAAGAACCAACCCAGCCCATAATTAGCAAAATGCACATCGGGCTTTTCTTTGCTTGGTAGTGCAGCACCAATAACCATTTGCGAACTCATAGCGTCTGTTACATAAGCAGCGGGTATTACTTGTGTACCTTTAAACTTACCTCCGTTAATCCAGGCAATTACCCAGTTGGCCATTTCATTCACCGAGCTATTGATACTTCCCGCAGGCCCCATCGCATCAATATTATAATAATCTATTTTTTTGATGATACTATCTTTTTTTATAGCGTATCCTAAGGAAGCATCGGCATCTTTTGCCAAATCTTTAATAGAGAAATTGGTTCTATTCATGCCGAGTGGCTTGAATATTTTTTCACGAACATTATCTTCCCAAGATTTTCCGGTGATCTTTTCTGTGATCATACCTTGCAATAAGAACATGAAATTATTGTATTGCCATTTGGCACGTATATCAAAAGTTGGTTCTTGGTACTGAATACGTTTCATCAAACTATCGCGTGAACTGCTGGGAAAGCCATACCAAGAATAATCATGCCTGGGTAAGCCTGTTCTATGACTCATTAAATCGCGTACAATGATTTTTGCATTCATTTGTTCATTATAAAACTGAAGTGCAGGTAAATACTCTCGTACCGGTTTATCAAAATTTACTTTGTTATCGGCCTGTAATAAACCTAAAGTAGCAGCAGTGAATGCTTTTGTACAACTGCCAATAGCAAATAAAGTATTAGGTGTTACCGGAATTTTTTTATCATAATCTTTATACCCAAACCCTTTTGCATATACGATTTTATCCTTCTCTACTACGGCTACTGCAAAACCGGCACCATGCCATGTTTTAAGTACACGCTCAAAAGCAGTATCTAAACCTGAAAATTTATCGGGCTTAGTAATAGCATTTTTTTTCTGTGCATACGATGCAAATACAGAAAGGGCCAAAAGAGATAAAATAATTTTTCTCATAATAATTAATAATTAATAATCAGTAATCGTCATGTCGTCGGAACGTCGGGTCGTCAGATTGTCCACTACCCACTTCACACTATGCACTACTCACTATCACTATCCCAGCGCTTGTTCAAAATCACTCAGCAAGTCTTCAATATTCTCTATCCCCACACTAATTCGTATTAATCCATCGGTAATATCGTATGCCAGTCTTTCTTCTTTTGTAAGCCCTTTATGACTCATACTGGCCGGATGCGAAACCAGTGTATCCGGTGTACCAAAGGAAATCGCTTTCACTGCTACCTGTAAACGATCTACAAATGTTTGTCCGGCTATTAATCCCCCCTTTAATTCTACACTCATTAAGGCACCCGCATGCTTCATCTGCTTTACGGCAATAGCGTAATCGGGGTGTGAGGGTAATCCACAATAATTAACTTTTTCGATAGCGGGATGTTGTGCAAAAAAATTAGCTAATTCTTGAGCATTATGACAATGCCTGTCCATTCTCAGCTCTAATGTTTTTAAACCTTGGGTAAGCAAAAACGCATCAAAGGGGTTACTATTACCACCTAATAATACATGTAATTTCCAAATAGGGCCATTCATTTTTTCAATATCTTTTCCTAAAAGGATTCCGCCAATAGCCGTTCCATGTCCATTTAAAAACTTAGTAGTAGAATGCATCACAAAATCTACACCCATTGCAAATGGTTGCTGTAAGTAAGGGGTAGCGGCTGTATTATCAACTGATACTAATTTGCCAAATTTCTTTGCTATGAGTGCAACTGTTTCAATATCTATACAACGTAAGGTAGGATTGGATGGAGTTTCAATATGTACCAGCTGGATATGCTTGTTTATAGAAAGTGTTCTTTCTAGTAATGATAGATCATGAAAATCTATGATGATGGGCTGGATGCCTGTATTCTCCAATACTTTATATAAAAGCTCATGAGTTCCTCCATATAATGCCTTATGAGAAAGCACCGCATCACCGGATTTTAAATTACCTAAGAATAAGGTAGTAAGGGCTGCTTGTCCGCTTGCATGCAATAATGCTTTTACCTTAAATGGAGATCCATCGGTATCGTTTACACCAAATGTTTCTAAAGCAGCAATAGTATTTTCTGCAGCAGTAAATGTAGGGTTACCCCATCGGCTGTAAATACGTGTTTTATCGGCACCGGAAAAACGCTCACTACCCTCTGCTGCGGAGTCAAAAGTAAAGGTTGAACTTGCGTAAATAGGTGCATGATGCGCATGATCTGCATGTTCATGACCTGCTGCATGAATAGCTGTAGTACCGATACCGGTTAATTTTCTTTTTCTCATTCAGGAATGAAGGTAAGCATAAGAATTAATACCCCCACTTTACCCAAGTTGCACCCCACGTAAAACCGCCTCCAAATGCAGCCAATACAATATTATCTCCTTTCTTTAGTTGGTTTTGCCATTCCCATAAACACAACGGAATCGTTGCTGCTGTTGTATTTCCATATCTCTGAATATTGATCATTACTTTTTCCCTTGGTAAGCCCATTCTGTGTGCAGTAGCATCTATGATTCGTAAGTTGGCCTGATGCGGCACAAGCCATGCAATATCATCTCCCGTTAAGTTGTTTCTTTCTAATAATTCGGCACTCACATCGGCCATCCCTTTTACGGCAAATTTAAAAACGGCCTGTCCTTCCTGGTATGCAAAATGTTCTTTTGCTAAAACAGTTTCTACACTGGCCGGTTTCACGGAGCCGCCCGCTTTCATATGTAGGTATTGCCGGCCACTTCCATCACTTCTTAAAATACTATCTTTAATACCTATATCTTCTGTTGTAGGTTCTAATAAAACAGCACCGGCACCATCTCCAAAAATGATACAAGTAGCACGATCGGTATAGTCGATGATCGCACTCATTTTATCAACCCCCACTACAATTACTTTCTTGAATCTTCCACTTTCAATATACATGGCACCGGTTGTAAGGGCATATAAAAAACCGCTGCAAGCAGCACTCATATCATAACCCCATGCATTGGTAGCGCCTATTTTATCAGCAATAATATTGGCGGTTGCGGGGAATACCATATCGGGTGTTACGGTAGCACAAATGATACAATCAATATCCGTGGCAGCCATTCCTTTTTTGTGTAAAATTTCTTCAATGGCAGGTACAGCCATATCACTACTGCCTTTGCCCGGCTCTTTCAAAATTCTTCTCTCTTCAATACCTGTTCTTGTACGTATCCATTCATCGTTGGTATCTACCATTTTCTCTAAATCGAAATTCGTAAGTTTTGTTTCCGGAACATATCCGCCTACCGCGGTAATAGCTGCATTCATTTTTTGCATGAGATCAATAATTATAAGTATCTAAAAATTCTTTAGGGGTTTGAATAGTTATATTTTTTGTTTTAAAATCTTTACTATTCCTTGTGATCAGGCTTTGTATATTTTTTACAAGTAAAGCGCATTCTAATTGAATATTGTCTTCAAAATCGGGTTGCTCATTTTCAAGTGCCCTATCAATGATAGTAGTATCTACAGCTACTGTATGCACAAGTTGTCGCATATCTTTCAAGGCTTGTTTAGCCTTGATTTTACCCTGACTCTTTGCCAATAAATAAAAAATATTTGAATAACTCAATGCAGAACAATAAATGGTTATCTCTTTATTAAATGCCAAAGAAAAAATGGCAGTAGCTTCTGTAACAAAAGGTTTCCTTCCTTCAAAAAAATCAATCAATATATTGGTATCTATGAAAACATTCATTTCTTACCATATTTTTCAGTGAGTGCTGTTGTATACACTTCCTTATAATTTTTTTTGCCGGTAGACTTAAAAGCACCCTGCCATCTACTAATATGGGCCGGTAAGCTAGGCGTATGCTTATTGTTTTTTTGCGTAAGTACTCTTAAATAAGATTCCACAATTTGAGACACACTTTTACCAGCTTCTTTCGCGTATTCCTTCGCCTCTGCCACCACTTTTTCATCAATGGATAATGTTAACTTGGTAGACATACGTATCTTTTTTTTACAAAGATACGTATTCCGTAGTTTATGCTTAATTTTAAACCATGATTGGATTTTTAAGAGGACAATTTGCCGCCAAAACACCTGCCCGGGTTATCATTGATGTAAATGGGGTAGGCTATGAAGTAAATATCAGCTTGCATACGTATTCAGCCATCGTCAATTTGGAGGGAGGACAGCTATACACCTACCTGCATATTACCGAAAATGCACAGAGTTTGTTTGGCTTCGCCGATATAGCTGAAAAAGAGCTTTTTTTGCATCTTATCAGCGTTTCCGGAGTAGGTGCTTCCACAGCCCGTATGATGCTCTCCGGAATGCATCCCGACGAAATCGTAAAAGCCATTGTACAGGGCAACACGAAGCAGTTAGAAAGTATCAAAGGAATAGGTAAAAAGTCGGCCGAACGCCTCATTGTTGAATTAAGAGATAAGTTGGCAAAAGTTACCGATTCTACCATATTACCGGGATTTACAGGTGGAGGATTGAATACAGATGCGATAAATGCCTTAATTTCATTAGGAATTGGCAAAGCCATGGCTGAGCAAAGCGTAAAAAAAGCAATAGCTGTATTACCTTTATCTGCCTCAGTGGAAGAAATTATCAAACATGCACTCAAAAACTTATAGCCCCTGATCTGATCTCTACCTAACCAAGCAAGCTTTTTTTGAAAGCATACTGCAATTATTTAGTTTTTGCTTTTCTTTTTATGCTCGCCACTGCTCATGCACAGCAGCGAGACAGTCTTCGTTTTCCTATTAACGACAGGCGGGGCGATATTTTTTCAACCACCAGTAAAAACCCATTCGACCTCAGAGATACTTCACTTATAAAACAAAACATCGAGTACGACCCCAAAACAAAAAGCTATTATGTAGTTGAAAAAATTGGGAATAGTATCTATCGTAAACCCGTTTTTATTTCTTTTGAAGAATTTCAACGGTTACAAGCACTACGAGCAGAAAATGATTATTTTAAAAGAAGAGCAGAAGCATTAACAGCACTGAATAAAAAAACAGCCAGGCCGCCTTTACGTGCTTATGATAAATTATTCGATCGCATATTCGGATTAACAGGTAATAATTTGAAAGTAGATATTCGCCCTAGCGGTGAAGTAAATATCCTGGCCGGTTATCAAGGGCAAAATATCAAGAATCCAACATTACCTGAAAGAGCCAGAAGAAATGGTGGCTTCGATTTTGATATGAATGCCAACCTTAATCTGAATGCAAGTATTGGAGATAAACTGCGTTTCCCCATCAATTACAATACACTCACCAACCTGGGTTTCGATAATCAACTCAAACTCGATTATAAGGGTATGGATGATGAAATTATTAAGAGTATTGAAGCAGGAAATATTTCTTTTCAATCACGAGGTACTTTATTACCCAGCACGCAAAATTTATTTGGTGTAAAAACACAATTGCAATTCGGTAAAGTATTTGTAACCGGTGCCATTGCTAATCAACGTTCTGCCCGACAAACAGTGGCATTACAAGGAGGTGCTGCCGCTCAGTCTTTTCAGAAAAGATTAGATGATTATGAAGAGAATCGCCACTTTTTATTAGGTACCTATTTTAGGACCAACTTTAATAAAACCATGAGCAATTTGCCTATTGTAAACACACAAGTGCAAATTCAACGAATGGAGGTATGGGTTACCAACAGAACGGGAGCCACTACAGACGCGAGGGATATTGTTGGTTTAATGGATTTAGGAGAGAGCCAACCATTCAACCCCATCATTCAATCGAATAATACCGGCAATTTACCTGCAAACAATGCCAATACTTTATACACTTCATTAGCCAACGACCCCAATTCCAGAAACCCTGCATTAATTAATAGTATTTTAAATGGTAGAGGGTTAAGGCCGGTTGATGATTATGAAAAAACTTTTGCCCGTAAATTAAGTGCTAATGAATATTATTTTAATCCGCAGGCAGGCTTCTTATCAATAAATACGCAGTTACAAGCAGATGAAGTATTGGCTGTAGCATTTCAATACACTTATAACGGAAGGGTATTTCAAGTAGGAGAGTTCTCTCAAGATGTGGCACTCGATTCTACTAAAGGGGTTCAAAAAGTATTGTTTTTGAAATTGTTGAAAGCAACTTCACAACGTGTTAATTCACCTATTTGGGGTTGGATGATGAAGAACGTATATTCTTTAGATGTTTTTGGAGGTATTTCGAGAGATGATTTTAAGTTGAATGTTTTGTATGAAGAACCCAGCGGAGGCTTAAAAAGATTTTTACCTGAAACAAATCAATCAGCTAACGGACAACCACTGTTGCGCATCTTAAATTTAGATCGCTTAAATAATAGGAACGATCCGCAACCCGATGGTGTATTTGACTATATTGAAGGGTTTACTATTTTACCACAAACAGGTAGAGTAGTGTTCCCTGTACTAGAACCATTTGGTAGAGACCTGGATACACTTGCATTTTCAGGATTACCGGTTGCCACCAAACAAAAATATTTATACTATCAATTGTATGACTCTATCAAAGCCATTGCACAAACCTTTGCCAATGTAAACAGATTTATTATGCAAGGGCAGGTGAGAAGTACCGGTGGGGGTTCAGAAATTTATTTGAATACATTTAATATTCCGCAAGGGTCGGTATCGGTAACGGCAGGCGGACAAATACTGCGAGAGGGTTCTGATTATGTGGTAGACTACAATCTTGGGACCGTTAAAATTTTGAATCAGGGAATTTTGAGTTCCAATGTTCCTGTAAAAGTTTCTTTTGAAAATAATATCGGTTTTGGTGTTCAACAACGTGGCTTTGCTGCTTTACGGGTAGATTATTTAGCCAATAAGAAATTAACACTAGGTGCGGCTGTAATGCGTTTGGGTGAAAGACCTTTCTTTACCAAAATGGGTTATGGCGATGATCCTATTCGCAATACCATGTACGGTTTTGATTTCAATTATAAATCTGAATTGCCCTCCCTAACACGATTGTTGAATAAATTACCTTTCTATTCTACCAAAGCAAAATCTTCTATCAATGCCTATGGAGAAGCTGCTTATTTAAAGCCCGGTCACCCCCCTCAAATTGGTAAAGCCGAGCAGGGATTAATTTATATAGATGATTTTGAAGGAACAAGAGCTACCATTGATCTGCGTTTCCCATTTGTAGCGTGGGCATTGGCCTCTACACCGCAAGGCGTTTCAAAATTCCCCGAATCTACACTTACAGATTCTATTGATTATAATTACAATAGAGCAAAGATTGCTTGGTATAATATTGAACCTAATTTACAAGACAAGAATAGCCCGAATAATCCTTTGCGCAGAAACCTTACCGAATTGAGTGATCCACGTGTGCGACAAGTATTTACAAACGAATTATTTCCACAACGAACTACGAATATCACAGATGTACAAACAGCCACATTTGATTTGGCTTATTATCCAAGAGAAAAAGGTCCCTATAATTTTGAAACAAACCCATCACAAATAAATGCAGCCGGCCGCTTTAGTAACCCTGCGGCCAAGTGGGGTGGCATTATGCGCGCCATCGATCAAACTGATTTTGAAACCAATAATATTGAGTTTGTAGAATTCTGGATGCAGAATCCTTTTATTATGACCCCCGGAAGTAAAGGTGGTAAAATGGTGTTGAACTTTGGAAATGTGAGTGAAGATATTTTGAAAGATGGAAAAAGATTTTATGAAAATGGAATGAATACTCCTAATATTCCTGCAGCAGTAGATAGTTCCAATACCTGGGGTAAAACACCTGTTAACCCTATTCAAATTACACAAGCTTTCAGTAACGACCCCAATGATCGCGCTTATCAGGATGTAGGATTTGACGGGCTTGATGATGATGGAGAACGTAGGAAAAAAGATTATATCCTGAGAAGACTGGCTAACAATTTTGGTCCGGGTTCAGTCGTATATCAAAACGCATTAAATGACCCCGCCAATGATAACTACCGATGGTTTAGAGACGGGTTCTATGATGCGCAAGGAACCGGTATTTTAGGTAGGTATAAAAACTTTAATAATCCGCAAGGAAATTCACCCGTTGCAACAACAGGTGGACAATTTACTTCAGCAGCTACACTCTATCCCGATAATGAAGATTTAAACAGGGATAATACCTTAAATGAAACCGAAGCCTATTATGAATATGAAATTCCGCTAAAACCCGGTATGGATGTTGGCTTAACACCTTATATCACAGATAAAAGAAGAGTAACCGTAAACTCGGCAGATGGGGTAACACGAACCGAAGATTGGTTTTTATTCCGAGTACCCATTCGCGGTTACTCCCGTAAAGTGGGGAATATACCCGATTTTAAATCTATCCGTTTTGTACGTATGTATATGACCGATTTCGAAGATTCGGTAGTGGTTCGTTTGGCAAAACTTGATCTAGTACGTAATCAATGGCGACAATTCATTTACAATGTAGACACTACCGGTTCTTATACACCCATTAATAATACAAGTGGCACTAGTTTTAATACACTGGCGGTAAACCTCGAAGAGAATAGCAGCAGGCAACCGGTAAACTATTTAATACCTCCGGGTATTGAGCGAGTACAGAGTTTAAGCAATAACGGCGTAAATATTTTGCAGAATGAGCAATCGCTTAGTATGCGTATTAACAATTTGCAACCCGGTAATAGCAGAGCTGTTTTCAAAACCCTGAATTTAGATATCAGAAGATATGCGCGAATGGAAATGTTTGTTCATGCTGAATCCGTAACAGGTGTGAGTCCCATCAGCAATAATCAGTTGAACCTTGTGATGCGCATCGGCCAAGACTTTTTGAATAATTATTATGAAATCAAGATCCCTTTAAAAGTTACGCCACCCGGGTCTTATGTAAGAGGACAAGAAGACAAAGTATGGCCTACAGACAACAATATTGATTTTGATTTAAGACAGTTGATCGATTTGAAATTGAACAGGAATAATTCCGGTACTTCCGTTACCTCCATATTCAGACAAACTGTAGGTAATAAAACTTTCTCCATTATGGGGAACCCTAATTTAGGAGAAGTACGAGGAGTATTAGTGGCAGTTGAAAATCCACAACGTACAGGCGCCGTAACAGCGAGTACAGAAGTATGGATCAATGAATTAAGGCTTGCAGGTTTAGATGAAAATGGGGGATGGGCTGCATTAGGAAGGGTTGATTTGATATTGGCCGATCTAGGAAAGGTTTCCGTTTCTGCCAATAAGTATACACAAGGTTTCGGTACATTAGAACAACGTGTAAATGAACGCGCAAAAGATAATCTCACCCAATTTGATATTGCAGCTAATATTGATGCGGGTAAATTGGCTCCTCGGAAAGCTAGATTATCTATTCCTGTTTATGCCAGCTATAATTTGAATACCCTTACTCCTGAATTTGATCCTTATGATTTGGATATTCGATATAAAGAAAAATTAGCCAGGAGCAGTGGTGCGGCAACAGATTCTATTCGTAAAGCAGCCATTGATCAAACTACGATCAAAACATTAAACTTTACGAATGTAAGAGTGATGCAAGGCAGTAGTAAACCGGGTTTATTAAAACTGAGCAATTTCGATTTTAGTTATTCCTTTTCTCAAACAACTCATATCAGCCCAGTAATCACCGAAAATAAAATTACCCGACAAAGAATGGGTTTTGGATACACTTATGTTGGACAAAGTACCTTCAAAGAACCCTTTAAAAAGTGGATCAAAGGCCGCTCACCCTGGTTGGCATTTATCCGTGATGCTAATTTTAATTTGAAACCCTCTTTCCTAAGTTTCCGTGCAGATATAAATCGACAATTTGGTGAATTCGTGCCACGTATTGTAAGTACCTATAGCAGTAAAGTAGATAGGGTAGATACCACTTACGATAAATATTTTACGTTCGATCGTTTTTATAATATGCGTTGGGATCTTACCCGCTCTTTGAATTTTGATTTTAACGCAACGAATAATGCGCGCATAGACGAACCTTATGGAAGAATTGATACCAAAGAAAAGAAAGACTCTGTAAAAAATAATTTTTTGAAAGGAGGAAGAAATACGCTTTATCAACAAAAAGCATTGTTGAATTATAATATCCCTTTAAATAAATTTCCTTTTGCCGATTGGATCAATGCCCGTTACACATATGGTACCAGTTATAACTGGATAGGAGCGAGCAGGCTTGCCATCAATTTAGGCAATACCATTGAGAATTCTCAAGAGAACAACTTCAATGCCCAATTTAATTTTGGAAATCTCTATAACAAGTTTAAATGGTTACGCGCAATAGATAATATCCCTCCACCTAAATTAAAAAATAATCCGGCTAAGCAGCTACCATCTAATGTGGGCTTAGGGACTGTTCTTCCACCAAAGGAAGAAGTGTTGAAAGGTTTAACAGGCACTAAGCGAACGGATGCTTTAAAAAAATGGCGACAGCAACGAAGAGATTTACGATTAGCTGACAAACTGAGTAGGGCCGGACAATTGCCTGAGTTAAATGGCTTTGAAAGAACGGCAGGTAAATTTGTTACGATGTTCCGGAATATTTCCATTAACTACGGAGAAAATTATAGAAGCCGATTACCGGGATATATGGATAGTACCCAGTTTATCGGACAGAATTTCAAATCTATGGCTCCGGGTCTGGATTATGTATTCGGGAAGCAACCAACCCCCGATTGGATCAATAGTAAAATTGCAAAAGGGTTACTAACAAAAGATAGTACGTTTAACTTTTTATACAGGCAGAGCTTTGAGCAGCGATTAAATATTACGGCTCAAATTGAACCTATCAGAGAGTTGATCATTGATTTGAATGTAGATAAAACATTTACGAAAGATTATAGCGCATTGATTAAGGATACAACCGGTACGGGTAATAATTTCGGAGTTTTAAATCCGTTATTTAGCGGAGGTTTTAGTGTATCCTATATTTCGTTTAGTACTTTATTCGGGCAGCAAAATCCGAATGAATTATCTACTACGTTTCAGCAGTTTCAAAATAATCGTATTCTCATATCGAAACGCGTGGCTGAGCAGAACCCTTATTGGCTGGCACTTCCGGCAGGTCAAAAATTTACGGCAGATGGTTTTGCGCGAGGTTATGGAAGGTATTCACAAGATGTATTGATATCTTCTTTTATAGCAGCGTATACGGGTAAAGATGCAAATAGTGTTGCCTTAATTAAGAATGCTTCACAAACAATCAGTTCAAATCCCTTTGGTGGTATACTACCAAAACCAAATTGGAGATTAACGTATACAGGCTTGAGCAAAATACCTGAATTGTCGAGCATATTTAAGAATATAACATTGAGTCATGGTTATAACGGACAATTAAGTATGAATAGTTTTAGCAGTGCCTTACTTTATCAAGATCCTTTCCGCTTTAGTGCACCCGGTTTTATTGATACAGTGAGTGGTAATTTTATCCCTTTCTTCCTTGTACCGAATATAAGTATAGCCGAACGATTTGAGCCTTTATTGAAAGTAGAGATCACTACTGTTAAACAACTTAATTTGAATCTTGAGTATCGCAAGAGCCGACAGTTAAGTTTGAGTTTAATTGATTATCAGTTAAGTGAAAGCAGGAGTACAGAATGGATCATGGGAGTTGGCTGGCGAAAGCGGGGATTTAATTTACCTTTTAAATTACCCGGTGGTAAAGGGAAAAAATTACAGAACGATTTGAATATGAAATTAGATCTATCGTTTAGGGATGTAACGATCAGTAATAGCCGGTTAGATCAGAGTAATGCCTATGGTACCGGCGGGCAAAAAGAAGTTACAATACAACCTTCTATAGATTATGTATTGAATAATCGTATCAATATCAAATTCTTTTTTGATCAGCGAAGGGTAATACCATATATCTCTACATCGGCTCCTATTACCAATACCCGAGCGGGTATCAATGTAAGAATTTCATTAGCGCAGTAGCCTGCGCCTGCGTCGCGGTAGTGGAGAGTCCGTGAGTCGGTAAGCCTATTTACATTTCAGATATCTCTTAAATTTTCAAATAGTTAAAAGCCGCATGCGATTTATCATGCGGATGATTGACGTAAACCAAATCACCATTGGCAAGGAACTCAGGATAAAGACTATTGTTGCCTTCATTTTGGGTCACTCGCGTTTTGACTTGGGTCTTCAGGTCGTAAAGATAAACGTCTCCGACGTGATTTTCGTCCGGTAGTCTCAGGTACCTGTCTCTTATACACATCTGACGC
>CABHOW010000006.1 GCA_902168225.1 uncultured Flavihumibacter sp.
GTTTCAACAGTATGCCTTTCCGTCTGTTGGGTATTAACCCAATGCGAACTGGCACACGTCTGCAATATTCCTACTGATAAAATAATTGATGTAAATGGTAACCAGGCCGGTTAACCGACCATTGCTAAACTCCGTTTAGTTGTCATGAGACAACGGAGTCCGATACCCGTTTGGTTGATGACCAAAGGAGGCGCCGGTAAATACAATGTTGTTGCTGGTAATATTAAAGTCCGCGTCTGAAATTCCTGAAGCTGAGATGAGTGCTCCGGATTCAAATAATAATGGCTGGGTGTAGAAGATTGTACTTCTCATATGGGTGTAATCGTTTTGGTCGAAATGGATAATTACCGTTTCTTTTAAAGTGCTGTTATTTATCCTTTCTGTAAATCTGGATGGTTATGGAATCAACTGCGGTAGAAAATGGTCAGACTGCGGTAAACCAAGATATAAACGCAAGAAGAGATCACAAAAGTATAATGAAGATATAAAACTAAAGTATAAAATCCGGTAAAACAGGTTTAAAAATTGGTACTATCTGTATCGTACTATGAAAAGGCAATGATTATCTGATGCTTATCACTTAGCAAAAGTCAACATGTGGGCTTCAAACAGCAGAAGAAAAAATGGAAGATTAAAATAAAATAACAGTAAGATATACCATTATTATAGTTATTAATGACATTGACCAGAGCGATGATACTTTATAATTTAGTCCCTCAAAATAATGATGATAGCGCTATCAGGACTGCGCTGATACGCTATTGTTAAAACTGGTGTCACATGATGAATGATGCAACTTCGATTTGCATCAATGATTATATCTCTTTGTTGGTTGCCCAATGAATAAACACATTAAAGTAAATGATGTGATTGTTTATAACAACCTGCTATTGCCTTGTCTTTCCGGGAATTATTGTCCGGACGATCTTCTATTTGTATTTATTATTATTCCCGCCTTAAAATTGATCATCTCCTGCTTAGCTGGGGACGGTGTGTTTTTATTATTCCACAAGTTTTTCTTATAAAATAGTAATATATTCCATCTAGATAGTGAAATGTTCCATTTTGGGTTTAATGGGAGATTGCGAAGTTTACTAACGGTACAGCTTATTTGAAAAGATGCTGTCATAACCCCTAACGCCATATGAAAAAAACCTTCTCGCATTTTTACTATTTTCTATTATTGGAGTAATCGCCTGTAAAAAATACTTTAGGAATTCCGAAGATAAATTAGCATCCGATGTATGGCTTTCCATAGCTGAGGCAAAGGCTCACTTTAAAAGTATTGACAAAGAGCTTGCAGCAGTAAGCCATATTATTAGGCATTACAGGTAATTATTCTGTACAAACCCGTATGCGTTCGAACGTTTCGGAGATGGCAGGATGCAGTTGGCGGTCCTTGTTATGTTGCAGAGCATGCTGTTGCAGAAGCCGTTTGGCAAGGAATATGCAACAACTACGATCCTGGCAAGACAATATGCCCCACCTGTACTTTATTTTAATTTTTACTCCGAAAAACCATTCAAAAATGAAAAAACTAATAGCTTATATCACTTCAATATGTTTTGGGTTATTTCTAACCGGTGGCGCAGTCATGGCACAATCGGGTAACGAGATCAAATTAGATATGAAGAAGACCCGGGTAACTTCGAATGGAGATCATGTTGCAGTTGATGCCATTGTTAATGCCAGGCAATCGGGTAATGGGATACGTTTTACAGTTATTGTAAAAAACAATTCTGGTAAAGCTATTGTCCTTAATAACATTGCCGACATATTATCTGTTAGCTTATATAATGAATCGGGCGTTGATATTGCCCTGCACAATTATGGCCGTAAAATTCACACCGATAACAGCAACTGGAAATTTCGATCAAAGAATGTCGTTCCGGAAAGTGTTTCGGTTAATGGAAGACAGGATAGTCGTGCGCTCAGAGATCTGGAATTTATTGAAATTCCTGCTGGTGGTGATGCTAAAGTCAATTTGACCATAAATCAGGTAAAACAAATTGAAACATCTGGACCTGCAAGCGATAGTAAACCCTCAATAAATTTAAAGCCGGGGAAATACAAGTTAGAATTGAGCGTAGCAATTATATCAAAAGATGTTAGCAACCCGGAAAAGATCCTTGCAGTCTTTAACTCGCCAAAGATCGATATTGATTTTGGCAGGTAAGCAGGTAAAAGATTGAAAAGACATTTTGATTGAGAAACCGTACTTGTTTTTCGCGCTATCAGATCTATGGATTGCTTACGTTGATTGCCCTGGTAGTAATTAGCATCGCTGTTCAATCACGGGCATTTATAGTTGGTTTTTCCGTGGCAGTCGCTTGTTTTATCGCCTGGGCTTTACCCGGGTATAAAAAGTATAAGGCTTTTTACTTCTTTATCGGGGTGGCATTTTCGGACGAACCCCCAAATTTGCCATTTTATGGAATTGAAATATTTATTAAAAGACATTAGCTTGTACTGGCCCTAAATAGGATATGCAGTGATGCTTTTTGTTTCAGACAAAACAAAGAAACTTTGAACGGTGGTAATATTAGGTAATGTTGCCAGCTTGTTACGATAGAAGTCATGATAAGCATCCATGTCGCTGGTAGCAATGCGCAGAATAAAATCAAAAGTGCCGGTCATTTGAAAACATTCCATCACTTCGGGAAAACGCGATACCTCTTTTTCAAAAGTTGCGAGGGTTTGTGCGGTGTGGTCATTCAGCAAAACCTGTGAAAAGGCGATCAGCCCCCTGTTTATTTTTTTACGGTCGAGCAAGGCGACAATCTTCTTTATATATCCCTGTTCTTTTAGTTTTCTGATACGCTCATGTATCGTGGCTACTGATTTATCGAGCTCAAAGGCTATTTCTTTGTTGGTTAGCGAGGCGTCTTTTTGTAACAGACGTAGTATTTGCAGGTCAACTGTATCTAATTCGGCTAATTGCATATTGAAAAAAGTATCGGGAATATGTATTAATACAAGCAGTTTTCTGAATAAAATTAAGAAAAATAGGGGGTCTGCCGGAAAATTTATGGATAAACGGCAATCCTATTGGAAATAAACGGAAAGTTCTTCAATTTTAGTTTCCATAAAGCAGAAAGCACCAAATACCAAATTACAAGGACCAAAGGCATAAAAAACAAATCTCATCCAAATCATACAGCGTGTAGGTATTGATGGAATTTGCAATTTGGACCTTGGATCCTGGAATTTGCGATTTGGATTTTAATTTTTTCATTCCGTCTAAATCATTGTGTATGCATTTTACAACGAAAGTATTTTTCGCTGCTGTTCTTGTATTGTGTGGCCTGAAGGGAAGCGCCCAGATCCTTAATCCTGTAAAGTGGAGTTATGGCGCCAAAAAGATCAGCGCCACTGAAGTGGTTGTGTTCATTAAAGCTACTATTGAAGGCGGCTGGCATTTGTATTCACAAACAGTGGAAGAAGGCGGTCCGGTTAAAACCACGTTTACCTTCCCCGCGTCTAAAGAATATAC
>CABHOW010000007.1 GCA_902168225.1 uncultured Flavihumibacter sp.
CCAGTAGGGCAGACCCTGCATGAGATTCAGCTTTACTCTTTCGCTTTTCAGGTTAACAACAATTCTTTTGAGTTTATCTCGGATGATTGGGAGCATGTGCCAAAGCTACTACGAATACCAATAGACTACATTAAAAAGATATTTAGACAATTGACCAATAAAAAAGGCGGAAATTTGTGCTTCCGCCTTTCATTTTCTCACAAATCATTTATTTTTTACAGGCACTCGTACATACGTGCCCTTTTTCTCCATGAGCATAAATATGCTTACCGCTATCGTGACAGGTCTGGTTGCATACATGTTTTTGGGCTTCATTTTTTCTGTTTTGGCTTTTTTCGGCTGTTCCTGTTTTTTGTCCTGCGCCTGAACGGTTAGTGAAAGGGAACCCAGGATACAGAATGTAACGAGCATTTTGCTGATTGAAGTCATGTTTCTTCGTTTGTAGGGTTATTGAATACTTACTTTAATCATGTTGCTGATTGATGGTAACGTCGTATATCCATTTGGATTAGGCACCACCTGTATGGGCTTTGACTCGTTCAACGGAGTACCTGCCAGGTTAAACTGCGTTATGCCAGCACCGGGAAATTGATTCACAGCAGTTCCATCATCATATAACCCTTAGAAGATGAAAGATCACCCTTCATATCTCACCAAGCCTTTTAGTGTACGCGAATTCCAATCATCGGCGCCTGTTTCCACCCCCATTACTTTGTCTATCTCTGGTTTGCCACCGAAGCTGCCCCTGCATCAGTTTCTTCCTTAATACATTACAATGGGCTTGAAATAGACATCGATAAACGAAAGGTGCCCCACTCAAGCGAATTATCGAACCAGGTGATTGAGGAATTAGAACTTGTTTTTAAATTAAAGCCGTTAATAATCAGATTAGCACGTAAGTAACAGGTTTAGCTGAGGCTACCGGGGGTGGGCAATATTGTGAAACAATATAAGAGAATGATATCCGTTTCTATCAATCAACGACAGGATTGCCAACTCCGTTACTTCGGCAAGCAGTCTGACATTGCAGGCTATTTAATTTCCACAGAATGCGAAAAGAAGTTATAGTTAAGATAGTTCCTACGCCAGCGTATGTATTTTACATCGGTTCGGCCTTTTTGATTGGGTGCGGAATAGAGAGGCTCTTGAGGGGCGGATACGTTGCTGCAATTATCGGGTTGACTTTGGGTGTGGGCTTTTTCTTTTTAAAAAACTTTGAGCCAAAAAAGTCAAAGGAAGTGATAAAGATTACAGATGAAAAATTGTGGATACGCAACAGAGGTTACAAACTGTGGAATACGATTATCTGCATCAAATTTCGATACAGCGGAAGGCATTCTGTTTACATGGATGTGTACCGAACCAACGATATTGTGGCAGACGAGGAGGTGGACTTGCAAGGAATTAATATTCCCGTTTGGAGGCTTAAATGGATTTTAAAAAAGTATGTGAGGGTTGAAAACCACTAACAGCATAAAACATTGGTTTGCCAATATACCAGCTGATAGCTGCACCAGGAATCGAACCAAATAAGCTATTGCTCTACAATGATTTGAGCTTTTGACCGTCAAAGAGGAGAAATTAATTGAAACTAAAAAGGCCTCAAGTCTAATGACTTAAGGCTTTCTCTTTTTGGGTGCCCCCCGCTAGAGTATTATCGAACCAGGATATAGAAGATATAAATATAATATACGGCCTTAAACAGATTGTTGTCATCCTGAATCAAGATTAGGGCAATTCGGATTTAGTTTGTACAAGGAGAAATTAGCGACGAATATACTCTCAGCTTTTATTCGTTAAAAAACTTTAGTTTCGACAGATGAATAACGGTGCGCAACAGAGTAAATAATGAGCTTAGTATCTTTAATCAGCAGCGGCATCGGGCAGGCAGATCACAGAATACTCCCACATCGCCAATGCTTTAACGTTAGTACCAATGTTAGACAATACTAAACTATTCATATTGACAACGACAGTTTTCGTTGTGTCCTGTGGTTCTCTTCTTGACATTTCAGGTAGAGGTGCTAAAACAAACTGCCTTACATTATCTACTGACAAGTTGAGTGTCGACTGCAATTGTGTAGACAAACAAATAAAGTCAATGACAATTTATCGCAACAGAAGTTCAAAGGAAAATTTCGGCACTAAGACTCATGATATTTTAATTGAGCCGACAGTTAATAGTTTCCCCCTGCCAATAAATAAAGACTCCGCAGACTTGTGCTTTTTACAAATTGAAATACACTTGACAAATTCACATCATAGAGAAGCATATTATATTGTCACTAAACCTGGTGACTTTTCAAAAGCAAAAAAGGTTTGTGCTCGGTATTTTAGTCATTAGGATATTTGTGTAGTTCGGGCTGGGAGAATAGAGCCAAACAACAGAATTAATATCAACCACATGCTTTATACCTGGCGTCAGGAATCGAACCTAAAAACTATTCCTGTATAATGATTTAGATATTAATTTATAAAAAATGAAGTTAGTCAGAAATGAAAACGGCTTTAAGTTCAACGACTTAAAGCCTTTCCTTTTTTCGGTGCCCCACTTAAGAGAGTCGAACCAGGAGATAGTAGTGTTGGAGTTAATTTATAAACTTAAGCCGCAGATCTGTTCTGTTTGCACTTTGGTAAAGACCTATTAAGATAATTAGCCAATTGGATGATTTAAAACTAACCTAAGTGGTATTTGCGCTACCCGGTGATAACCGCGGGATTTGCCCAAAACCCCAAAGAACACCCCTACCAGACACCAGGCAATAAGACTGTACAGCTACATCGTCATTTTGGCTACAACCTTACTCAATTTGGCAACATTAGGTCTTTAACTTCTTCGGACTTTTGCATTGTAAAATTTAAACAAAAGAAAATGCAAAAGACAATTTTCATTACTGGAGCATCGGCAGGACTTGGAAGAGCTACTGCGAAATTGTTTCAGTCACGAGGCTGGAATGTTATCGCTACCATGCGAAATCCCGAAAACGAAACGGAGCTAACAAAACTTGCAAATGTTACTGTTCTGAAATTGGATCTAACAAGCGAGAACCAAATTGACAATATGGTTAAAACCATTATCAAAAAGTATTCGGTTGATGTAGTACTTAATAATGCGGATAACAAAAACAAGCTACGATACATAGCTGGGACTGACGCAATTGAGTTGTACGAAGAAAGAGGACAATTGGGAGCTGAAGGGCAATATTTAAAAATTAAAAGAATGTTTGATTTCTAAATTTTTTATTAAATGATCGTCATTACAGGAGCAACAGGTAAAATTGGATCTAAAGTAGCCACGCAATTATTGGCGAAAGGCGAAATTATAAAAGTGATCGGCAGAAATGCTGAAGATTTAGAAACATTAAAAACATCAGGTGCTGAAATTGCAGTAGGGCAAATGAGTGATGTTCAGTTTTTAAGTACTGCCTTTACAAATGCCAAAGCAGTGCTATTAATGTTACCACCTGATAAAGATACGCTGAATTTTGGTGCTCTTCAAGATGAAATTGGCGAGGCACAAGTGCAAGCAATAATAAATGCGGGAGTAAAAAATGTAATTTTTATTTCCTCCCAAGGCGCCCACAATATAGAGCATACAGGCACGGTAAAAGGTTTAGGCAGGCAGGAAATACGGTTAAATGCACTGCCTGATGATGTAAGTGTTTTGAGTCTGCGGCCAGAAGCTTTTATGGAAAATTGTATTGAATCATTAAAGTTATTCGATACCATCGCAACACCATTGCGACCAGATGTACGTACAGGACTAATTGCAACCAATGATATAGCCAATTTTGCAGCAGAGCAATTATTAAGCTTGAATTTTCATGGCAAAACACATCAAGACCTATTAGGAGACAGGGATTACACGCAAACTGAAATTGCTGAAATAGTTGGCAAAGCAATAGGCAGAACAGCACTAAAATATGTACAATATTCCTATGAAGAGTATAAAAAATACATGATGAAAATCGGTATGTCGGAAAGCAGGGCCGATATGATTACTGAACGCTACAAGGCAATCAATGACGGATATTTCAACAATAGTGTTCGAAATCGCATATCTACCACTCCAACAACTTTGGAATATTTTGCAGAAACAGTTCTCAAACCAATGTTTGGGTAAATTTTTAGTAATTACAATGGAACAAAAAATTGAAACAACCGGTGGACATCAAGTGAGTCCGGAAAGAGCAGTACAACAAGTACTGGCTCAATATGTAAGAGCAGCAGATGCTCTTGATGGTGAAAAATTGAGCAACCTTTTTACTGCCGATGGAAAAGTTGAGATTTATGATTTCAACGGGGGAAATCCTAAACAACTATTTATTTTATCAGGTAAACACGAAATCGCAAATGCCATTTCAAATTTGATGAAAGCGCATCCGGCAAAAGGCTGGAGCCACCATACTACGCATGATCATATCATTTCCATTAATGGAGATGAAGCCGAAATGGATGCTCAGTTTATCAGGTTTGATTCGGTAGGTGCAGTACGTCCTAAAAGCGGCTGGCCAACTGGTACCTTAGGCTTAATGGGTAGTGTGACACCGACAGAATCTGGTTATTATAAGCCTTCTTTAAAAAAAATAAATGGTGAATGGAAAATGACTACCCATCGAATTTACCACGACCTGACTTTTGCACTTCCTGAATAATAAACTTTTTTGGATTTTATACCTTTGCAACATGGAAAGTGAAAAAAATATACCGCTTAAATTGAACTCCATTTCTGAATTACATAAGGTTTTAGGGTTTCCAAAATCCTTGCACCCATTAATCAGTTTGGTTACTGTCTCTTATACACATCTGACGCTTCCGACG
>CABHOW010000008.1 GCA_902168225.1 uncultured Flavihumibacter sp.
CGACTGAGGGCCACCACCCCATATCATGCCGCCACCACCGCGACCACCACCACCGCCTGAGTTTGGAGGTAGTACTGTTTTAGCTTGATAATCTCCGCTTAACTGTACTGATAATCCTTTTACAATTTTAAAAGTATTATTGAATTTCAAAAACCAGCTTAGCTGTTCCTGTGTAAGGTTAGCCTGCCCGGGTACACTGGCATTAATCTTTGAGTTGAAGAAATTAACATTGATGGTGTTTTCCCACCATTTTACAGGTGAAAATTTGTTGGTTAACTCCAAACCATAGGTATAGGCATCATTTGCATTAATGTAAGTACTAAAAAAGGCGCTATCCCCGGGAACCAATGCATTTTTATCGCGATATACATAACGTGTAATCAGGTTGTCGGTATACTTAAAGAATGCAGTTACCAAGAAATTGGCACCGGGCTTATAAGCATTGTTCCACGACATTTCGAAAGACTGGGTAAACTCGGGTTTTAAGTTAGCATTTCCAATATTGATATTCTGCGGATCTGAATAATCGGGAAAAGGCATTAATTGAAAAAAGTTCGGACGATTTACTCTTCTTGAATAGTTAATCTGAAAATCTTGCTTTGGATTGATTTTATACGTTACGAACGCACTTGGAAATAAACTCAATGGAAAGTCTACTTTAAAAGTTGCAGAATCTGCTCCTTTTGCATTTAATAAGGTGCCGGTATAGTTAGAACTTTCAGCTCTTAAACCTAATTGATAGCTCCAATTTTTTACTTTAAAACTATAGGTGCTGTAAGCAGCATAAACCTGATCATTAAATTTATAACGATTGCTAATTAGAGGAACTAGTACGTATTGATTAGTAGCACTATTGAATCGATATTGATCCAATACATTATTAAAATCTCGAATAGCAGCACGAGCCCCGGCTTCAAATTTAGAATCATCAGATAATGGATTCTCATAATCGATTTGTGCAGTATGATTGATGGTTGTACCGGACCCTATCCCTTGCTGTAAAAGAGCGGGCTGTTTGGGTGTTCCATCTAAATTGTAAGTATAGCTGCCTATATCTGAATTATTACTATTCTTGCTATTATTATAATTATAATCTGCAGAAAGATTATGTCCGTTCTTAGCGAAATTATGTTTATAACTGAATTGAGATCCTAAATTCTTAAATTGAGAAGAAGCGATGGTATTGATATTTGTATAAGATCTTTTGGTGCCTTTTATAGTGGAGTCTACAATTTGTATTTGATCATTATTAAATTCACCGTGCACATAGTTGGCAGCAATTGAAAAAGTATTTCTATTATCAACAAAATAATCGATGCCACCTCTAAAAAAAGCGAAAGAACCATTATTCACACCATCTTGTGTATTATAAATATTGCTGGGTGTGCTTAAAAAGTTATTACGATCGGTAAGGTTTTGGGAAATCGATTTTCTCTGATTATAGTTACCATTAAGTGATATGTTTAATTTACCTTGACGAACATTAAGGTCGCCACCTCCATTCAACTTTGCACGAGAATCAATACCTGCACGTAAACCTCCGTTATAACCAGCTTTCTTATTTTTCTTCAATACTATATTTAAAATACCCGCATTACCCCCGGAAGCATCGTATTTAGCAGAAGGGTTTGTGATTAATTCTATTTTATCTATCACATCCGCAGGAATTTGATCTAACGTTAGGGTGGTTGGACGACCATCTATAAAAATGGTTGGAGCTGCATTTCGTAAGGTTACATTACCATCAATATCCACGTTTAATGCGGGGATATTACGCATCAGTTCTGTAGCGGTTTGTCCGGCGCCAACTAAGTTTTTATCTACATTAAAAATTTTTCTGTCAATTCCCAATTCAAATTGTGGTTTAGAAGAAGCCGTTACAGTTACGTTGGCTAAATTAGCGGCATCTTCTTCAATTTTAATATTGCCCAAATCTTTATCTGCCATACCAAGTATTTGTTGAAAATTGGCTCCACCGCCATTAGCAGCCGCTCCACCTTGTGGAAATTTGATTCCGAAGTTGATGGTTTGTTCTATGGGTTTGTAGTTTAATGCAGTAAGTTTAAGTTTAAAATTGCCGAAAAGAGACAATCCTTCAAAACTAAAATCTCCATTCGATTTTGTAATTAATGTACCTAAAGCAACCTCTTTCATCTTTTTTGTAGCGGTATCAAATTTGTTACCTCTGATCTGTACGGTTACTCCCTCTACACCTTTATTCGTTTTACTATCAACAATTTTTCCGTAAAAATGACCAATATTGGTGTTCTGAGATCCACCTGCACCCCCACGAGCCATACCGGCACCCGGAAATTGGGCTTGAAGCGAAAAAAAGCAAAAACTCAATACCAAAACGGATAAAAATTTTCCCATATTCTTTTATTATACATTGCAAAGTTGCGTTCCTGCATATATTAATGGTATTTCCATTATACAAGCGGTAATAAGACAAATTTGAGTGGGTAAAGTTGAGAAGATAGCAGTTGCCTTCACCGATTTAATTCGGTGATTAACAGATAAGGGTAAGGACAACCTGTATTAAACCTATTAAAAACCCTAATATAACGCCAAAGATCTCTAGAAAACGGAATTCTTTAGACATGATAGTATGAAGGATGTTTTCGAACTTATCTGATAAAAAAAGAGCAAGTTTAGAACTTATTATTTTTTCTAATTCAAGATCTTGCTTCAAATTGCCTATATAATTTTGCATAACTAAGGGAAACAAACGCTCTAATTCAGCCACAAATACCAACTTCAACTGCTGAATGGTGGAATCCCCTATAAACATACTAATGACCGGCATTTGTTCTGCCAGTTTTACCCTCAAAAATTGATCTATATGCCCCTCTACATAGGGCATAAGCTTAGCTGTATTTTCGGGATTGATGATTTTTTTTTCTATGTCTGAGAAAGAAAGCAATTCGGAGCTTATTAATTTACCCAATTTTTCGGCAAGTTGGGGTTGTCTTTTTGGAAAAAAACCTTGAAATGGGATACCCAATATTTTTTTCGGCGCTCTAGGATGAAATAGCCATTTAATGGCTATCCTAATAGCCAACCATCCAACAAATGCGGATATGAAGGGAATCAAATATAATAGCTTCATGCGTAGCATTTAAAAACCCGTAAAGAATTTTACGGGTTTAACAAGAGGGGAGAACGATGGGTCTCGAACCCACGGCCTTCAGTGCCACAAACTGACGCTCTAACCAACTGAGCTACGCTCTCCGTTTTGGGGCTGCAAAAATACAAAAAAATATAATGTTAGCAAAAACAGGATGGACTTTTAAACAATATTGCTTTACAAACCTTTGTTAATTAGATTTTAGGTAGAATTTAAGCCGTATTTTTCAGTTATTTTTGAGGAAATCATGAAAAAATTTGTCGCATTTATGAAGAGTAGAAATGGTTTGATTTTAGCCTTTATCCTTTTGTTCGGTGGATTATTTTTTGCTTTTAGAACGGTATCGGCTAAAGATGATTCGAATGAATTACTAACCCAACAGCAACGTTTATTGAGTGCGGTTGCTTCTTTGTTAAAAGAACAACATTATAGTCCCAAACAGATCAATGATGATTTTTCACGAAAAGTTTTCAAAGGCTATTTCGAGCAATTAGATAATGATAAAAGTATTTTTTTACAGTCTGATATCAATGCGGTAAAAAAATATGAAACATCTATCGATGATGAAATCAATGGGGCTCCTTTACAGTTCCAACCGGCAGTGAGTGCCATATATTCCAAAAGGTTAGCGGAGGCAGAATCTATTGCAAAGAAATTATTAGCATCTCCATTTGATTTTTCAGTAGATGAATCTATTCAATTAGAGGGCGATAAATTAAACTTTCCTAAAGATGCAGCTGAACAAACTGATAGATGGCGAAAAAAAATAAAATATTACATACTGGAGCGCTATGTTGATCTGGTAGAACAACAAGAGAAAAATAAAGACAAAAAAGATTTTGTAGCAAAACCAAAAGATAGTTTAGAACTTGAAGCGAGAAATAGCGTACTGAAAATTATGGAGCGATATTTCAATCGTACCAAAAAAGCATTTACAGAGGAACAGCGGTTTAATGCTTTTATTAATGTGGTTACAAATTTAATGGACCCTCATACGGATTATTATCCGCCTTTGGAAAAGCGTTCTTTTGATGAGCGTATGAGTAATCAATTTTACGGTATCGGAGCGCAACTGCAACAAGATGATAATGGTGTGAAAATTGCCAGTATTGTTTCAGGTTACCCTGCCTGGAAATCCGGGGAGATTGTAGTAGGAGACCTGATAACCAAAGTAGCGCAAGGAAGTGCCGATCCGGTAGATATTGTTGGTTATGATGTAGCAGATGCTGTTAAGCTCATTCGTGGAAATAAAGGTACTGAGGTCCGTTTAACGCTTCGTAAGCAAGATGGCTCCTCAAAAACTGTAAGTCTTATTCGTGAAAAAATTGAGCAAGATGAGGGCAGGGTTAGGAGTGCTATCATTGGAGAAGGGGATCATAAAACCGGTTATATATACTTACCCGATTTTTACGCCAACTTCGATGAACAAAGAGGAGCGAGGTGTTCAGAGGATGTTGCCATAGAAGTGGAGAAATTAAAGGCGGAAAAAGTAAAAGGAATTGTAATTGATTTAAGAAATAATGGTGGCGGCTCATTGGTTGAAGTTGTAAAAATGGTCGGTTTATTTATTAAGAGCGGCCCTATTGTACAAGTGAAAGAAAGAGATGGTAGAGTAGATGAGCGTACTTGGCGAGATAATGATGAATCTGTTTTATACGATGGGCCACTTACGGTTATGGTGAATGAACTAAGTGCGTCTGCCAGTGAAATTTTTGCAGCTGCAATTCAGGATTATAAACGCGGCATTATAATCGGTAGTACGTCAACTTACGGGAAGGGTACCGTTCAACGCCCCGTTCCTTTCGGAAAGCCTATAGATTTTTACAGTAGCAGAACAGAATATGGGGCAGTGAATTTAACTTTTCAGAAATTTTATAGAGTTAATGGCGGTGCTACTCAATTAAAAGGGGTTACACCCGATATTGTGATGCCTGATCAGTATGAGTTTTTAAAAATTCGAGAAAAAGACAATGAAAGTGCACTTCCTTGGGACGCCATCCCCGCAACAGGTTACCAGCCATGGCAAAATGGTGCTGAAGCCCCCGTTTTTGCTACCCTAAGTAAAAATGAGCAAGCTAAAATTGCTGCCGATCCATCCTTAAACTTGTTACAAGAGAATTTAAAATGGTTGGCAAAAAATGCAGAAGCACCGGTGCCCTTACAAATCGATAAATTCAAAGCGGTTCAAAAACAAATTACAAATACTGTAAACCAAAATAATAGTTTGTTGAAATTAAAAAACGATTTAATCGTAAATCCTATTCAAGCAGATAAGGATAAATATTACAATAATCCCGATCAAAGTAAAGGTATTCGTTATCAGGAATGGTTAAAGTCACTAAAATCCGATTTGCAAATTGGTGCTAGTGTTCAACTAGTAGAGGAACTTGCAAAAAAACAAATGGAAACCGTGAAAAATTAACATGATAACTTTGCAGTATGGAAAATCCTGGGAAAACTAATGAAAAGCGTTGGCATGCATTGTACACAAAGCCACGTTGGGAAAAAAAGATAGATACAGTTTTGTTGAGAAAAGGTGTAGAGAGCTGGTGCCCATTACAAAAAGTGGAACGCCAATGGAGCGATCGAAAAAAAATTATCGAAGACCCTCTCTTTAAATCTTATGTATTCGTAAAAATTGACGATACAGAAAGAACAAAAGTGTTAATGACAGATGGTGTATTAAACTTTGTATACTACTTAGGCAAACCCGCGATCATCAAAGATGAGGAAGTGAATACCATAAAAATGTACCTTGCCGAAAAAGATGCCAGAATATCTATTATTGCCGACGAAGGCTTCAGAGATGGCGACAAAATACGCGTGAATTATGGTGTATTTATGGATAAACAAGGTACTATCTTACGCGGGGGAAAGAAAAAAGTGTATGTGCAATTGCAAAGCCTCGGACAGGTTATGGTTGTAGAGTTCCCTTCTGAATATCTTTCTCCTCTTTAAATTTATGTATGCTACAATCAATCTTTGGAAGATCAAGTGTTGAAAGGGATCTTTCATTTATTGGGGTTGATATACACTCACACATGTTACCCGGCTTAGATGACGGTGCGGCTACTATAGAAGAGTCGATCGGTTATTTCCGAAATATGAAAGATTGGGGTTATCGTAAATGTATCCTTACCCCTCATATCTTACCCGGTGTACATAATAATTCTCCTGAAACGATTATACCCGTTTTTGAAAGAATCAAACAAGAGTTAATATGGGCTGAAATTGATTTGGATATTGCCGTTGCAGCAGAGTATATGGTAGATGAAAAGTTTATTGATCTACTTATGAGAGAAGATTCATTATTATGTATGGCGCAAAATAAAGTGCTCATCGAAATGAGTTATGTGGCACCTTCTCCTTTCATCGAAACGGCTCTTTTTAGATTGAATATACAAGGCTATAAGCCAATACTAGCCCACCCTGAGCGCTATGGGTATTATGCAAATGATTTTAATCAGTACTATCGGCTAAAAGAAATGGGCTGTACCTTTCAACTTAATTTATTATCACTTAGTGGCTACTATGGGGCTCCTGTTAAAAAAGTGGCGCTTCGAATGATAAAAGAAAATTTAATCAGTTATATCGGTACCGACTTACACCATCATAACCATGTAGATGCTATTAAGGCTTTTACAATAACCAAAGAGTTTTATGAGATTACGAAGGGCGTAGAGCTGCGTAATCAAGAGCTTTAATTAAGTGTGTAGTGAATAGTGGTTAGTGCATAGTAAAAACTACTCACTACTCACTATACACTATAGTTTACGACCTGATTCGCCCAATCTTCTCTGTATGCCGTACTAACCCGAATATAGTTATCGGTATAACCTTCCATCACTCCATTTTTGTTAAACGATTCGAAAAGTACTTTACGTTCCTCTCCCTCGTGTTGTTTGGTAAAGTATTGATGCTTCATGTACGAAAGATTGCGTAAGATTTTATTTCTCTCATTACGTACAGATATTGGAACAATAGGTTTTATTTCCAGTGCTTTAGTATGGTCTCTTTCGGAATAAGTAAATACGTGTAAGTAGCTGATATCCAAACTATGTAAGAAATCAAATGTTTCCTGAAAATGAGTATCTGTTTCGCCCGGAAAGCCAACAATTACATCTACACCTATAGCAGCATGCGGCATTAATTTTTTTATAAGTGCTACGCGCTCGGCATATAACTCACGCCTGTATCTTCTTCTCATTAAAGCTAAAATTTCATTCGAGCCGCTTTGCAAAGGGATATGAAAATGAGGCATAAACTGGTCACTATTAGCAACCCACTCAATTAATTCATTGGTAAGTAAATTAGGTTCGATAGAAGAGATACGATAACGAGCAATACCTTCAACGGTATCTAATGCTTTCACTAAGTCGGTGAAGTTTTCTTCATGCTTTTTATTACCATCGGGTCCTTTTCCAAAATCGCCCAGATTAACACCGGTAAGTACAATTTCCTTTACTCCATCAGCGGATAAACGCCGGGCATGTGCCAATACATTTTCAATGCTATCACTCCTACTTTTGCCACGTGCCATCGGAATGGTGCAAAAAGAGCAGTTATAATCACAACCATCCTGCACTTTTAAAAAAGTACGTGTACGATCATTTTGAGAGAAAGAAGCATTAAAACCGGTTACTTCTTCTATATCACAACTGCAAATTTTAGCCGCATCGTTTGTTTTGGCAAGATTACCAATATGTTGAGCAATATTAAATTTTTCTGCAGCCCCCAATACCAAATCTACCCCCGGAATGGTAGCTATTTCCGTTGGTTTTAATTGTGCATAACAGCCTGTAATTACCACAAAACTTTCAGGTGCTTTTCTTTGGATTCTACGTACGAGTTGTCGGCATTCTTTATCGGCATTATCCGTTACAGAGCAGGTATTGATAACGTACACATCTGCCAGATCCGTAAAATCCCTTTTTTCAAAACCTTCATCCTCCATGATCCTGGAAAGAGTAGATGTTTCTGAAAAATTCAGCTTACATCCCAAAGTGTGAAAGGCAACAGTTTTTTTCATTCAGGGCGCAAAGATAGGGAATAGGAAGAAGGTGAAAGGTAATAGGTAATAGGTAATAGGTAATGGGAGTTCATCCCTATACCCTATACCCTATACCCTATACCCTATACCCTATACCCTATACCCTATACCCTATACCCTAAAAAAAACCTAAATCCTTCCAAATCAACCTATATCTTTCAAATTTTACCTATAATAAACTATGTTTGCCAGTCTAAAAAACCAAAAGTAATATGCAGTTTAACAGGATCAACAACATTACAGGATGGATAGTATGTGTGCTGGCGTGTACCGTATATATTCTTACGGCTGAGGCAGGTGGAAGTTTCTGGGATTGTGGTGAATTTGTAAGCAGTTGTTTTAAACTTCAAATACCTCACCCTCCGGGTGCCCCTTTATTTGTAATTCTTGGGAGGATATTTATTATTCTCTTCGGTAATGATCCTTTGCATGCTGCGAAAGCTGTAAATATAATGAGTGCTTTAGCAAGTGGGTTTACGATATTATTCTTATTCTGGACGATCACCCATTTTGCGCGCAGAATTATAAATATTAAGACCACTGATGTGCCTACTACAACCCAAATAATTCAAGTAATGGGCGCAGGTATTGTAGGTGCTTTCGCCTATACTTTCAGTGATTCATTTTGGTATAGCGCCGTTGAGGGTGAAGTGTATGCACTATCCAGTTTTTTTACTGCCATTGTATTTTGGGCTATCCTGAAATGGGAAAACCATGCCGATGAACCCGGTGCCGATCGCTGGATTGTTTTTATCTTTTTCATGATGGGTTTATCCATTGGGGTACACTTACTAAACCTATTAACTATTCCGGCTATCGTAATGGTGTATTATTTCCGTAGACGCGAAACATTTAATTATGCACTTATACGAATTTGGTTTTTGCGATTAACGGCTATTGGCGGTGTACTTGCATTTATAGCCGCCCTTATTTCAGCTTCTGCGGAAGCCACTGATAATGTACCTTTTGATGGTACTGTTGGCGGACTCATGATACTTGGAACCATCGTTGCTATCGGGTTATTATTTCTCGTTGAAAAATGGAAACCCCAAGAAAAAGCATACTATGGAGGTATCTATATCTTTTTTATTATCGGATGCCTTATAACAGGCCTCGTTCAAATTGGTGTGATACAATATACAGTAAAGCTGGCAGGTACATTCGATCGTTTATTTGTAAATAGCGCAGGGATGCCTTTCTTCTCTGGCTTTGCTTTCTTCTTTATATTATTATCAGGATTAATTTGGTACGGTTTACGGTTAGCAGCAAAAAAAGCCTGGCCATACCTAACATTAGGGCTATGGTGTGTTGCATTTATGCTTATTGGTTACAGTACCTACTTAACCACAATGATCCGCAGTACGGCTAATCCTTCCGTGGATATGTATAATGTAGATAACCCCATGAGTTTGGTAGGTTATCTTGGCAGAGAGCAATATGGCGATTTCCCATTATTATACGGACAAAAATTCACAGCGCAGCCTGTAGATCTAAAAAGCACAGGTACACGTTATCAAAAAGCCAGAGATAAATACGTTGAAATCGGTCAGGATAAAAAATATGTGTATGCAGCTGAAGATAAAATGGTTTTCCCGCGTGTTTGGGATGCCAGTGACGATCAATACCATGCCTACTACTATACTTCATTTTTGCAAATTGGTAAAATGAAAGATGGCACTTATGAGCGCGCACCTAATCAATTGGATAATGTGAAATTCTTTATAGGATATCAAGTATACTGGATGTATTTCCGCTATTTTATGTGGAATTTTTCAGGTAAGCAAAACGATTTGCAAGGTGTATATACAGGTAATGTGCGTGATGGTAATTGGATCACCGGGATCCCTATCATCGATAATCTATTATATGGAGACCAAAGTCAGATGCCCGATTCACTTAAAAATAATAAGGCTAATAATAAATTATTTTTACTCCCCTTCATACTAGGAATGATTGGCTTATTCTATCATTTCAAGAAAAGAGGGGATGATGCGGTTTCTAATTTCCTTATGTTTTTCTTCACGGGCTTTGCTATCATTCTTTATCTTAATCAGGCAGGTAACCAGCCACGTGAGCGAGATTATGCATATGTTGGCAGTTTCTATGCTTTTGCAGTCTGGATAGGTTTAGGAGTTATGAAAGTAACAGAATGGTTAGGAAAAAAATTAAGCCAAACTACCGCGGCAACTTTGGCTACAGCCATTTGTTTACTGGCTGTTCCGGCATTAATGGCGCAACAAGAATGGGATGATCATGATCGTAGTAAAAAAGTATTGGCACGCGATCTGGCAAAAGATTATTTAGAGAGCTGTGCACCGAATGCTATTTTATTCACTTTTGGAGATAATGATACTTATCCGCTTTGGTACGCACAAGAAGTGGAAGGTATTAGAAAAGATGTGCGCGTTATTAATTTCAGCTTATTAGGTATTGACTGGTATATCAATCAATTACGTTATAAGGTTAATGAGAGCCCTGCCATTGATGTACTTTGGAATGCCGATCAGATAGAGGGCAGTAAGCGGGATTATGTATTGTATCGCCCCAAACCCGGAATCCCCGAAGATCGTTACTATGATCTGTATGATGTAATGAAAAATTATGTGGGTAGTGATGATCCTTCAAAAATGGAAGACCGTGGTAATGGAGATGCTTTGAATACTTTCCCTGTTCGAAAATTTGCAGTATCCGTAGATAAAGCAGCCGTATTGGCCAATAAAACAGTAAATGCTTCGGATAGTGTGGTGAACGAAGTACGTTTTGAGCTACCCAAAAATGCACTACTTAAAAACGATCTTGCAGTTTTAAATATTATTGCCGCTAATAAATGGAATCGCCCGATCTATTTTACGAATCCATCCGTTGATTTAGGTTTCGATCAATATTTACGCAGAGATGGACTTAGTTACAGACTGGTACCCGTTGTTAACTCACGCGTTAATGCCACTTGGATGAAGGAGAAGGCCCTGAATGTTTTCGCAGCAGGTAATGCCGATAAGAAAGGTGTTTATTTTGATGAAGAAAATCGCAGGCATTTAAATACCATCCGATCTGCATATGCAGATCTTGCTATCGACTTAGCTGCAGCAGGTAAAAAAGAAGAAGCAAGAAAAGTGTTGCAAAAAGTTGATAAAATGATGGACGAAGAGAACTTCGGCTACGGTATGGCAAGCAGAGGAAATTTACATAATCGCAACTCATTAATGTTTCTGGAAGCTTGTTATATGGCAGAAGATACAGCCCTTGTTAAAAAGGTATCTGCTTCTGTTAAAAAGGACTTGCAGCAACAGATCAAATTCTATAATACCCTAAGTGGTAACAAGGCAGAATGGATGGCAGATGAAAAAAGAATGTCTGAAAGCTATTTAGACGGGTTGGAAAAAATGAAGACTATTTACAACCCTGCCATACAAATTCCCGGTAAAATGATGGCACCGAGAGATAGCGGGAAGTAAAATTATGAATTATGAATTAAGAATTAAGAGTTATGAATTAGCTGATTGTTTAAACTATTTAACTTCTCAATCGATAATTATTAATTCTTAATTCATAATTCAAAATTCCTTCCTAACTTGCCTTTAATGTTAGGACATCGATTTATCCGTTTTAATCCCAATGAAAACAGCAAAAGCACATTTGAGCAGTTGCTTGATGTATTCACGCAGTTACTTACTTATACCAATGGAGACGCATCTGAAGCATTATCGTGGATGAATGAACTCGATAAGAAATACCATTTTACCAATGATGAGTATGGGATGGGCGACTTCATCGAAGACCTAAAGCGAAACGGATATTTACAAGAAAACCCTCAAGATGGTTCTTTATCTATAACAGGTAAAGCAGAGCAATCAATTCGGAAAAAAAGTTTGGAAGAGATTTTCGGGAAACTAAAAAAATCAAAGCAAGGGAATCATCAAACTTTCAAACCCGGACAAGGCGACGAAATTAATCCCGATACACGGCCTTATCAGTTTGGGGATATGTTGGAGCAAATAGACTTTACAGAGAGTATTCGAAACGCACAGATTAATAGGGGGGTAGAGAGTTTTTCCATGCAGGAAGATGATTTGCAAATTCGCGAAACCGATTTCAAAACACAAACTTCAACCGTATTAATGATCGATATTTCTCATTCGATGATTTTATACGGAGAAGATCGGATTACACCGGCAAAGAAAGTAGCCATGGCATTGAGCGAGCTGATCACAACCCGTTACCCTAAAGACACTTTAGATATTGTTGTATTTGGAAATGATGCTTGGAGCATAGAAATAAAAGACCTTCCTTACTTACAAGTTGGGCCCTACCATACAAATACGGTAGCAGGTTTGGAGTTAGCTATGGATTTATTAAGAAGAAGGAAAAATCCGAATAAACAGATATTCATGATTACCGATGGTAAACCTACCTGCCTGAAAATAGGAGGAAAATACTATAAAAATAGCTTTGGTCTGGATAGAAAAGTAGTTAATCGTTGTATCAATTTGGCAGCACAATGTAAGAAATTGAAAATACCCATTACAACTTTTATGATTGCTTCAGATCCTTACCTTCAAAGCTTTGTACAAGAATTTACAGAAATGAATAATGGCAAAGCATTCTTTGCGTCACTCGATAAATTAGGTGCTTTTATTTTCAGAGATTTTGAAAGTGGAAAAAGAAAAACAGTGTATTAAATGAACAAGAAATTAGCCGATACTTTAGGCGCTTTAAAAAAATCAGGTTATCAACCAAAATCAGTTAAAGAAGAAGTTAGAAATAACCTTATCCATTCGATCAGTAATAAAGAAAATCCTTTTACGGGCATCATTGGTTATGAAGATACCGTGATACCGGATACGGAAAGGGCATTACTCAGTAAGCATAATATTTTGTTTTTGGGTTTACGCGGACAAGCCAAAACAAGAATGGCTCGCCAAATGGTTGATTTGCTAGATGAATACATCCCCATTATTGCGGGTAGTGAAGTGAACGATGATCCTTTGCAACCTTTAAGTAGGTATGCCAAGGATTTGATCGCAGAAAAAGGGGATGATACCCCCATTCAATGGGTACATCGCTCAGAACGATACGGCGAAAAACTAGCAACACCGGATGTAAGTGTGGCCGATTTGATTGGAGATATTGATCCCATTAAAGCCGCGAACTTAAAACTCAGTTTCGCCGATGAGAAAGTAATTCATTATGGTATCATCCCGCGCAGTAATCGAGGTATTTTTGTGATCAATGAATTACCTGATCTACAGGCGCGTATACAAGTAGCGTTATTTAATATTTTGCAAGAAGGAGATATTCAAATACGCGGATTTAAATTACGGATGCCGCTCGATATCTTATTTGTTTTTACCGCCAATCCGGAAGATTATACCAATAGAGGAAGTATTGTAACACCGCTAAAGGATCGTATTCAAAGCCAAATACTTACGCATTATCCAAAAGATATTGAAACCTCATTAAGTATTACAGAACAAGAGGCCAAACTACCGGAAACGCAAAAAGAGCGTATTCAGGTAAGCGATTTAATAAAAAGAATTATTGAGCAAATAGCTTTTGAAGCTAGGAATAATGAGTATGTAGATAAGAAAAGTGGCGTGAGTGCCCGATTAACGATAGCCGCTTTTGAGAATGCCGTAAGTAGTGCCGAGCGGAGAGCTATTATTCATCGTGAAAAACAAACCCCTGTATGGGTTAGCGATTTGTTTGGTATCATTCCTGCCATTACCGGCAAAATTGAATTGGTGTATGAGGGTGAGCAAGAAGGTCCTTACCAAGTTGCGCTCAACTTATTAGACAAAGCTATCCGTACCCAATTTGTTGTTTATTTTCCCAACCCCGATTCGTTGAAGAAAAAAAGAAATACAGGTAAGAAATCGGCCGAAGAGAATGCACCGGAAAACCCTTATAAGAGTATCATCCGATGGTTTGATGCGGGTAACCAGCTAGATCTGCTGTTAGATATGAAAGATAGCGCCAGGATTGAAAATTTATACAAAGTTGATGGGCTCTATGCATTGGTGAAAAAATATTTTCCTCAGGCTAATGAGCGCGAAAATGCTTTGTTGATGGAATTTGTATTGCACGGGCTGGCGGCTTATTCCTTTATTAGCAAAAAACAAATTGAGGGAAGAATATCCTTCAAAGACCTGATGGGCAGTATGATGAATCTAGGATCCTTAACAGCAGAAGATGAAGATGATTTTAATGAAGATGAGTATCGATAAATAGGGGATTATATCAGCTCCTTCAATTTTTCTACAACGGTATCAATTTCTGCTTTCGTGTTATGCTTACTAAAAGAGAAGCGAACAGTAACCTGATTAGGATTATTATTAATCGCACGAATTACATGCGAGCCTTGATCTGCACCACTTGTACAGGCTGAGCCACCACTGGCGCAGATATGATGAATATCAAGATTGAACAAAATCATCTCGCTTTTTTCTGTTTTGGGAAAGCTTACGCTTAAAACGGCGTATAAGCTTTTTCCTAAGGGATCTCCATTAAAAGCTACTCCCGGAATATGTTTTGTGAGCTGTTCCATCATATATACTTTCAAATCATATATATATGCACTTTCCGTTGTATACTGCGCAGTAGCTATTTCTAAGGCTTTTGCGAAACCAATGATACCATATAGGTTCTCCGTACCTGCGCGCATATTACGTTCCTGGCTGCCCCCATGTACAAAAGGTTTGATCTTTACATTTTCATTAATGTATAATAGGCCTACACCTTTGGGGCCATGAAATTTATGCCCTGCAGCGGTAATAAAATGTACAGGCGTATTTCTTAAATCAAAAGGAAAATGTCCTACTGTTTGCACGGTATCACTGTGAAAAATGGCATTGTATTTTTTACACAAATTACCTACTGCATGCATATCTAACATATTCCCGATTTCATTATTAGCATGCATTAATGTAACTAAACATTTCTCTTTACTATTCGCTAATAAAATTTCTAAATCCTCGATATCAATATGTCCATTTGGCAGCAGTTTTACATAACTCAAGGTCGCCTCCCCATTGTGGTGCAAATAGTCAACAGTATGAGTAGTAGCATGATGCTCAATTGTAGAACTAATGATATGCTTACACCCCAAATCTCTTACCGCTGCAGTTATCGCCGTATTACTACTCTCTGTACCCCCACTTGTAAAAAAAATTTCTGCAGGATGCGCGTTCAAAATTTTTGCAACTGTTTTACGGGCTGTTTCAATAGCCATTCTCGATTCTCTACCATAACTATAAATGGAAGATGGATTACCAAAATGATTGGTAAAATAGGGCATCATGGCTTCTAATACAGCCGGATCTAAAGGAGTAGTAGCTGCATTATCGAGGTAAATTCTTTCCATACTGCAAAAATAGGTACTATTACTCTATTGCATTCCTTCGGTAATATCAACCATTATCCGCTTAGCTATATTATCGGCGATGGTTGCACTGTTACTTTCCGCATAAATTCGAATAATGGGCTCTGTATTACTGGTTCTTAAATGTACCCAATCATTATCAAATTCAATTTTCAAACCATCTTCTGTATTGATAGGGTTCTTCTTATATTTCTTTTTAATATGTGTAAATATCTTATCTATGTTTACACCCTTTTGCAGTTCAATTTTATTCTTGCTAATAAAATAGTCCGGATAGCTGCTGCGTAATTGTTTCACTGTTTTCTTTTGCAATGCCAAGTGCGATAAAAATAAAGCGATACCAATCAATGCATCTCTTCCATAATGTAAATCAGGTACGATGATGCCCCCATTTCCTTCACCACCGATTACTGCATTAACTGCCTTCATTTTAGTTACAACGTTTACTTCACCAACAGCACTCGAAAAATATTCTCCTCCGTGTTTTAAAGTAATATCTTTTAGTGCCCTGGTACTGCTCATATTACTCACCGTATTACCCTTGCGATGCTGTAGCACATAATCGGCTACGGCTACTAAAGTATATTCTTCTCCAAATAAACTACCATCTTCACAAACAAAACAAAGCCTATCTACATCGGGATCCACAGCAATGCCCAAATGGGCACCTTGCTTATTTACTTCACTGGAAAGATCTCTTAAATGCTCCGGTAATGGTTCGGGGTTATGTGCAAATTGTCCGGTTATTGCTTCATTCAATACCATAATATCTTTTACCCCCAATGCCTTTAGCAGCTCAGGTACCGCAATAGCGCCGGTACTGTTAATAGCATCTACTACTACTTTGAATTTTGCTTTTTTAATAGCATTGATATCTACCAAAGGATAACTGAGGATTGCAGCAATATGTTTTTCAAGGGTATCGTTACTGGTTGTATATTTCCCTAAATGATCTACTCCGGTAAACTTAAATTCTTCTTTAGCCGCAATGTCGAGCAATTGTTTTCCTTCCTCGCTACTGATAAACTCTCCTTTCTCATTTAACAATTTTAGCGCGTTCCATTCTTTAGGGTTATGACTCGCAGTAAGAATAATACCACCTGCAGCATTTTCGAAAACCACAGCCATTTCTACAGTTGGTGTAGTACTTAAACCTACATCAACCACATCTAGCCCAAGGGCAATAAGCGTATGGCTTACTAAGCCTTGTACCATGGCACCGCTTATACGGCCATCGCGCCCTATAACAACCTTTCTGTTGTCATTATTTTTAGCAATAAGCATGCTGCCATAAGCGGCAGTAAAACGAACAATATCAATTGGACTAAGGGTTTCGCCTGATATACCCCCAATGGTACCCCGAATACCGGATATACTTTTTATCAACGCCATCTGAATAGTTTTGGGCTGCAAACATAATTCAATTTTTTCTACTCTTTCGGTTGTATTTTTGCAGATTAACTATTAGGGATGGCAGAAAAATCTTGGTACAAAAATTGGTTTGATTCTCCATATTATCATTTGCTCTATCAACACAGGGACGAGGAAGAAGCTAATCAATTTATTCGAACACTTATTAGCTATTTGAAACCGATACATAATAGTACGATGCTCGATATAGCTTGCGGAAAAGGCAGACATAGTATTGCACTCGCCGATATGGGTTTTGATGTTACGGGTATAGATTTATCCTGGTCTTCAATAGATGAAGCAAAAAAGTCAGAACATGATAAACTGCATTTTTATCAGCACGATATGAGGTTGCCTTTTCGTGTCAATTACTACCAATATGCATTTAACTTCTTCACTAGTTTTGGCTATTTCAAAACCAAAAGAGAGCATGATAACGCAATCAGAACAATTGCGCAAAGCTTGGAAAGAAAAGGGCTATTTGTGATAGACTATTTAAATGTAAATTATACGGAGAAAATAGTAGAGAACAGTTTTACACAGCAAATTGGGGATATCACGTTCCATATCACCAAGTGGCAAGATGATTATCATTTTTTCAAACAAATTCAAGTTACGGATATCGATCATGTAACACCTCACCATTTATACACGGAACGGGTAGCAAAATTTTCTTTGAGCGATTTTAATGACATGCTTTCCTCTCAAGGAATGCAAATAGAGCGAGTATTTGGTAATTATCAATTAAAGGAGTATCATATTAATGACTCCCCAAGGATGATTATCTTGGCGAGGAAGAATTAGACGATAGACCATAATATTAATAATGAATAATTTTTCGAGACTTGTCTATCGTCTATCGTCTATTGTCTATTATCTATTGTCCATCGTCTATAAACTAACTCATTCTAAATCCCAGATCACGGGTGAGCGATGCAGGCAAATGGGGGAGTTTATTTCGTTCAATTAAATAAGTAGAAAGTGCAGAAAGTTCTCTGTATATATAATGTTTATTCAAAGCGCCTTCTAAATAACCCGAACCCGAAGTATTGCCTGTACCCACTCTCATACCAATCATTCGCCGCACCATTACTAAATGTTTATGTCGCCAACTGCTGAGTAAATGATCTATTTCAATCAGTGAGTCTAGTATTTGGTAGGAAGACTGGAAAACCGGGAAATCGCGGTAGAGCATAATAAATAAAGCCGCTCTTAATGCAGCAGGAGAAAAACTACTTCTTAAATTAGATTGATGCTCGGCGGATAAGGACAGATCTTGCTTCTCAAAAAACACATAATCAAAATCAATAATTTTTGGCTGCTCTCTTTCTGTTAATCCTCCCGAATATATATTTCGATACATTACCCAAAAAGGATGATTGATAGCTTCATCTTCTTGAATATCCCAATACCCGCTTTCAAAAAAAGGCATACGTTCCAACCAATTGTTGATCAATAATAATAAATTGGTTTGTGATTCAGCATTGCTAATGGCTTGAAAATCCTGCTGAGTGAAACCTCCTTCATTGGTTCTTTTATAATAATCCTTTTGATGCCGCTGTTCTAAAGGTAACCCTAATACAGCTTCTATCAATCGGAACTGTTTACTCTGAAACCCTGAAGAAGGAGTGAGTAAGTTTCGGAAAGCTAAAAAGTCCATTGGGGTCATTGTATCTAGTATGCTCACTTGTTGATTCAATAACTCCAGTATTTTGATAACCCTTCTTAAACGATGACGAACCAGGTTAAGGTCTTCCGAATTATCGTTGATAGATTGCTGCTGAAATATTTTTACCGCATAATCTAATTCAAACAAAATCTGCTTAAACCATAATTCGTAAGCTTGATGAATGATAATGAACAACATTTCATCGTGTGCAGGATCATTCCCTTTTTCAAAACTAACTGGGTGCTGACTTTCCAATACCTTATCTAAACCTAAATAGGTACCATAATACATAGGCTTTTTTTCCATGTTAGCAAGTTGTAATACAAAGAAACGGGATTTGACCTATCTTACTGGTATGAAATGGAATATTATATCCTTATCTGCGGTACTGATATCCCTAACCGCCTGTTTTCAGCAGCAAAAAACTAACGATGCGCAGCTTGTAGATGGGCATCCCGGATGGATGCAACAAGCTAATGTGTACGAAGTCAATACACGTCAGTATACTCCGGAAGGTACTTTTAATGCATTCGCTAAGCATTTGTTTCGGTTACGCGATATGGGAGTAGAAGTATTATGGTTTATGCCCATAAACCCGATAAGTAAGGTTGATAGAAAAGGTACACTTGGCAGCTATTATGCAGTAAGTGATTATACCGCTATTAATCCCGAATATGGTACCCTTGCCGATTGGAAAGCTTTGGTTAAGCAAGCTCATGCGATGGGTTTTAAAGTGTTAATCGATTGGGTTCCTAATCATACCGGGGCAGACCATCGCTGGTTAGTAACACATCCCGATTTTTATGTGAGAGATAGTATTACCGGAAAAGCAATTTCGCAATTTGATTGGACAGATACGCGCAAACTCAACTATAAAAATCCAACAGTTACTGATAGTATGCTAGCAGCTATGAAATATTGGATTCGGGAAACGGATATTGATGGCTACAGATGTGATCAGGCTCATTTGGTAGATAGTAATTTTTGGTACAAAGCGATACCTGAGTTAAAGAAGCAGAAAAATATATTGATGATCGCAGAGTCGGAAGATGCCTGGATACATCGTGCGGGTTTTGATATAACTTATCCATGGAAAGCATTTCATGTTATGGTAGATATTGCTGCAGGAAAGAAAAATGCACTTGCATTAGACACTGTTCAGCATTATATCGATACCACATTTACAAAAAATGCAAGCTTATTATATTTCACTAGTAATCACGATGAGAATAGTTGGAATAAGGCTGATTATGGTACTATGCCCGGCGATATTCATAAGCCTTTCGCTATACTTACACAAACATTACCACGTTCGGTACCTATGATTTATAGTGGACAAGAAGAGCCGATATTACGCCCCATTCCCTTTTTTGAAAAAGATACACTTGCCTTCAATAAATATGCTCGGGCACCCTTATATAAACAATTACTTCAACTCAGAAAAAACAACGGAGCCTTAGCAGCCGCTATACCTATGCAAAGAGTTCATACAACTGCTGATACAGCAATATATGCTTTCATCAGAAAAACACAACAAAACGGTGTTTTTGTAATTGTGAACTTGAGCAGTAAAAATCAATATGTTGAATTAACAGGAGAAGATGCAAAAGCGTTCATTCAAAAAAAGCCAAAAGCTTATATCGGAGATAAGGAAATTATGATAGGAGATAAGCTACAATTGGCTCCATGGGAAAGTAGGGTATATGTTTATTAAAACCAATTAAAATAAGAACCCGTAAATATATTAAACAACCAGTTTGACAAAAATCATCCATAAACATAAATTACCTACCAGATGGATGCATTGGATAAATTTCCCTCTTTTAACTATAATGATTTGGAGTGGGATATTAATTTATTGGGCCAATGATGTGTATAGTATAAAAGTTGGTAACACCATAATATTTAAATTCTTTCCTGAATCATTTTATAAAGCACTTAATATTCCATACAGACTTGCAGACGGCATGGCTTTTCATTTTAGCTTCATGTGGTTATTCATGATCAATGGATTATTATATGTGTTGTATACAGGGTTTTCGGGCGAATGGCGCTATTTAATACCCGATAAAAAATCATGGAAAGAAGCTTGGTTGGTTGTGCTACACGACTTGGGAATTCGGAAACAAGCGCCCCCACAATTAAAATATAATGCAGCCCAAAGAATTAGTTATACCATTATTATTATCATGGGTTTTGGTTCTATGATTTCAGGATTTGCTATTTATAAGCCTGTTCAGTTGCAATGGGTAACGATGCTCTGCGGTGGTTATGAATCTGCTCGAATTATTCATTTTATATTAACTATTTTATTTGTACTCTTTTTTCTTGTTCACATTATTCAAGTAATAAAAGCCGGCTGGAATAATTTTCGTGCTATGGTGGTAGGTTTTGAAATTAAATCAGAAAAAATAAATAAAGATGAAAACAATAATAGTTGATGAAACCACTGAAAAAAGGTTTCGTCGGCGTTCTATCATCGCCTTTATCATATTCTTTACTTGTATCGGTGTGGCATGGATGAGTTGGAAATGGCTGTATAATCAGCCCCTCGATAATAGTATTAGAGGTGGGATACAAAAGCCCTTGCGTAAAGTATTGGATATGAACATGGATGTGTATAGCGGTTTATATAGTACACAACACTTGGTAAAAGAGTATCCAAAATCTATGGCTGCGCCAAAAGCAAGAGTGAATGGAAATGTAGGTATGGATGAAGACCTTTTTGATACCACAAGCTGGAAGCTTACTATTATTCGTGCAGCAGGTGATACGCTGCTCCTTACATTGAATGATTTAAAAAAACTACATAAAATAGATGTTGTACATAATTTTAAATGTATTGAAGGCTGGAGCCAAATTACTTGGTGGAGTGGGGTTCGTTTTTCGGAGTTTGCTGAGAAATATAAACTCACCAAGGAGTGCCAAATGAAATTTGCATCTTTAGTAACACCCGATGAGGAATACTATGTTGGTATTGATATGCCTAGTATGATGCACCCACAAACTATTTTATGTTTCGAGTTAAACGGAAAGCCATTACCCATGGATCAGGGGTATCCATTGCGTTTAATTATTCCTGTAAAATATGGGGTAAAAAACATAAAACGAATAGGAACAATATCATTCCATAATGATCGTCCGGCCGATTATTGGGCCGAGAGAGGATATGATTATTATACCGGGTTATGAGGTAGGAGGGTATAGGGTATAAGGTATAAGGTATAAGGCATAAGGTATAAGGGATAAGCGATAAGGTTTATTTTAACTTCTACCTTATCCCCTCTGCCTTCTGCCTTCTACCGTATTCCTTATCTTTGTACTATGACTCGGGAATCACTTATCGAACAAATCAAAACAAAGCAATCTTATCTCTGTGTTGGGTTAGACACCGATACTACAAAACTACCCAAGCATCTTCAGGGCACCCCTAACGCCGTAGTAACATTTAATAAAGCGATTATAGATGCTACAAAAGATTTTTGCGTTGCTTATAAAATCAATACTGCCTTTTATGAATCGCAAGGTGTAAAAGGGTGGGAAGCCATGATGGAAACGGTTGATTATATTCCAGCCACACATTTGAAGATTGCAGATGCTAAAAGAGGAGATATAGGGAATACTTCCAGTCAATATGCTAAAACTTTTTTTGAAACAATTCCTTTTGATGCTATTACTGTAGCACCTTATATGGGGGAAGATAGTATTCGTCCTTTTTTAGAATATGAAAATAAATGGACTATTATTTTAGCCCTCACTTCTAATCCAGGCAGTTATGATTTTCAACAAAATATTGTAACGCCCTTTAGCGAAGATTTGACGCTTATACCACATTTAGCATTAGGTAACACAGAAAAAAGGCTCTATGAGCAAGTTCTTGAGAAAACGGCCAAATGGGGTAGCATCAATAATTTGATGTATGTAGTTGGAGCTACTCGGGCTTCAGATTTAGAAAATATAAGGAGTATCATTCCGGATCATTTTTTATTAGTTCCCGGGGTAGGTTTTCAGGGTGGTAGCTTGGAAGAAGTTTCTACTTACGGATTAAATAAAGATATAGGCTTATTGGTGAATGCAAGTCGCGCAATTATTTATGCATCGCATCTAGAAAATTTTGCAGAAGAAGCTGCTGAAATTGCAAAACAGTATCAAACAGAAATGTCGCTTATTATCTCTACTACTTTCTCTGCCCAACGTAAATGAGTAATACCCGAATAATGTAATTGATCTGATGCCAGTGCTTGCAAGTTGTTTTTCTCTGTTCTTGTTTCATCGGTAATATTGATATAATGTGCACCTGCTTCGTTTGTTAATGCTGAACAAACACTGTTAAAACTGTCTATTTGTTTACTGATAGTTTGGAGGTCTTTACCGGCTGCAAAAGGGGTAAATCCCCAATCAGGAATAGACAGTACCATTACATGTGAGGGTTTATTTCCGGTAAACTGAATGGCTTTGCGAATCAAAAATTCAAAATCGGATCTAAAGTCGGCAAGAGGTAATACACGATATTGATTATTTACGCCTATTAATAGTGTTACAAAATCGTATTGCGCATTTAGTTTGGTGTGTAAAATATGTTCTGCTAATTCGGTAGTTGTCCAGCCGGTTTTAGCAACGATCTCAGGTGCATGGAAATGCTTCCCTTTTTTCCTTAAAAGCTGTACTACTTGATAGGGAAAACTTTGGTGTAATGGTACCGATTCGCCTATTGTGTAGGAATCGCCAAGTGCTAGGTAGGTGTTATAGTGCATGGTGCTTAGTGTATAGTTGTTAGTGTATGGTGGTTAGTATTTCATAGAATCGATATACATCTTCAAAGCTGCAATAAAGGGGGGCGGGGGCAACGCGAATCACGCCCGGCTCTCTGTAATCTACGATAATACCATTATCTAACATTGCCTGATGAATTTGTTTACCTTTTTCTTTAAAAAATAAAGATAATTGGGCACCTCTTTCCTGTGGATTAGAGGGGGTAATAATTTCAAAATCTAAGTTTGTTAACCGATTGAGTAAAAACTCTAGGTAGCCGGTAAGTTCAATGCTCTTCTTTCGAATGGTTTCTATTCCTGCTTCATCAAAGATAGCTAAAGAGGCTTTCAGGGCAGTACTATTGAAAACCTGCGATGTGCTGATATTCCATCCACTGGCATTTTGTTTAGGAATAAAACCCTTCTCCATTTTAAAACGCTCTTTTTCTTCATTTCCCCACCAGCCGGCCAATCGAGGGGTATCTTTATTGGTAGCATGTTTCTCGTGCACAAAAACACCACCAACTGCACCGGGGCCGGCATTCAGGTATTTATAGGAACACCAAACTGCAAAATCAACATTCCAGTCATGTAATTGTAAAGGGATATTCCCAACCACATGCGCCAAATCAAAAGCAGCAATGGCTCCTATGTTGTGCGTGGCTTTTGTGATCGCGGGTATATCAAAAAACTGTCCCGTATAATAATTGATCCCCCCTAATAATACCATTGCTAATGAATCCTTATTGGCTTCGATGGTACTGAGTATATCAGTGGTTTCTAGTGTTTTCTTTCCGTCCTTCGGAAATAACTCTATAATATGTTCATCCGGATTAAGATCATGGTGTTTTACCAAAGTTTCAACCGCATATTGATCGGAGGGGAAAGCCCCTGCCTCCATGATGATCTTTGTACGCTTGTCTTTTGGCTTGTAAAAACTCAGCATCAACAAGTGTAAGTTCACCGTTAATGCATTCATTACGGTTACTTCATTTTCTAAAGCCCCAACCATTTTTGCCAAACTGGCTTTAAGGTATTCTTGGTAGTATAACCAGGGGTTTGCACCTTTAAAATAGCCCCCTACTGCAATTTCACGCCAACTTTGTAATTCAACATCAATAGCTTCACTTACTGTTTTTGGCTGTAAACCGAGTGAATTACCACAAAAATAAATTACAGGCTTACCATTATGAACAGGAAAATGAAAGTGATTTTTAAAGGAAGATAGTTTGTCGGCTTGATCCTGAACACGTGCAAATTCAATAGTGGCTTCAAAAGGAGCAGTCATGAGAACAAATTTTACGCAAATTAAGCATTGCCTTTATTTTATGAGTGGGTGATTTTTTTAAGGTGAATCATGTATTTTCCCTTTTTAATAATTGCTTATGAAAAGAATACTCACCATGGTGGTGCTGGTAACCGGTTTTTTTGCATCGGCACAGCAAACACCCATTGCTAAAGCGAATTATTTGCAAGCAGCTAAATTCTCTCCAAAACGCCTGGAGAAAATGGTTTTTAGTTTAAATGTAGATCCTCACTGGTTAAAAAAATCCGACCGATTCTGGTATATGTATGAAACCTCAGAAGGGAAAAAATGGTATATCGTGGATGCGGCAAAAGGGGATAAGAAATTATTATTCGATAATGCTGTGTTGGCAGCCAAGCTTACGCGTGCAACTGATGATCCTATGGATGCGCAACATCTGAATATTGATAGTATGCGTTTTATCAAAGACGAAAATTGGATTCATTTTGAAGTGAAATCAACTTTAGAAGTAGAGAAAAAAGACAGCACTGCAAAAAAAGGAACACCACCCGTTAAAGAAAAGAAGATTTATTTCTTTAACTATAATATCATCACAGGCGAGTTAGTTCAACTCAATGAATTTACAAAACCCAAACGCAGACCAACCTGGGCAAATATTTCACCCGATAGTAATAGTATCATATTTGGTAAAAACTATAATTTATGGTGGATGGATAAAGCTAATTATCAAAAAGCGTTAGCAAATGAAGATGATAGTACCATTGTGCAATATCAGCTCACAAAAGACGGGGTTGAAAATTTTAGTTATTATAGTGAAAGTAATTTATCGGGTAATGGAGATACTAATACCGATAAAGAAAAAAATAAAAATAAGCGTAAGCCGGTAGGTATCTTATGGTCGCCCGATTCAAAGCATTTTGCCGTTGATTTTACAGATAACAGAAAAGTTAAAGATCTATGGGTTATTAATAGCATTGCGGAACCGAGGCCTACTTTAGAAACATATAAATATTGGATGCCAGGAGAAAAAGAAGCACCGGAAGAGCATTTGATGTTATTCGATTGGGCAACAAAAACGGGTAAAGAAATTGTTACCGGAATGTATAAAGATCAAACGGTAAATGTGTGGAGCCGCCCCCTAAAAGCAAATACCAGAGATGATGAATATCGCCCTGCTATTTGGTTAGGTACTAATGATAAATTTTATTTTAGCAGAACAAGTCGAGACTTAAAAACAATTGATATAGGTGTGGTAGATGTTGCGAGTGGAACTGCGAAAGCGTTGATTCAAGAGAAGTTAAACACTTATGTTGAAATTCGCAGATTAGGGTTAGTGAATGATGGAAAAGAATTAATTCAGTGGAGTGAAGATGATGGATGGGGGCACTTTTATCTATATGATGAAAATGGAAAATTAAAAAATCAAATTACATCCGGCGCTTGGCATGCAGAAGATATTTTGGGTATCGATGAAAAAGCCCGTGTCTTATACTTTTCTGCAAATGGGAGAGAAGCAGGGGAGAATCCCTATTACTTGCATGCATATCGTGTAAACTTCGACGGTAGCGGTCTGAAACTATTAACACCCGGTGATTATGATTGGAATATGAGTATGGACGATGAAAAGAAATTTATAGTAGGTAATTTTTCGCGCGTAAATACTACTCCTAAATCTGCTCTCTATGCTGCAGATGGAAGAAAAATTCTTGATTTGGAAACAGCTGATCTATCTTCCTTACTAGCTGCGGGGTATAAGTTTCCGGAAATATTCAAAGCCAAAGCCGATGATGGTATCACGGATATCTATGGGGTTATGTATAAGCCATTCGATTTTGATAGCACTAAAAAATATCCCCTAGTGGAATATGTATACCCAGGTCCACAAACAGAAGCGATGAACACTTCATTTAGTCGGGGTATGGATCGTACAGATCGCTTGGCTCAAATAGGCATGGTGGTTATTACCTTGGGTAATAGAGGCGGTCACCCCAGCCGTAGTAAGTGGTATCATACTTATGGTTATGGAAACTTACGGGATTATGGATTAGCAGATAAGAAAACGGTAGCAGAGCAGCTAGCCAACAGATACAGCTATTTGGATATTAATAAAGTAGGTATACACGGCCATTCAGGTGGAGGTTTTATGAGCACAGCTGCAATGCTGGTATATCCCGATTTCTTTAAAGTAGCAGTTTCTTCGGCTGGTAATCATGATAATGCTATTTATAATCGTTGGTGGAGTGAGAAACATCATGGTGTAAAAGAAATTATTAGTGAAAAAGGGGATACCAGTTTTCAATATAACATTGAAAAAAATCCGGACATCGCAAAAAACTTAAAAGGAAGGTTATTGCTTTCTCATGGCGAGATAGATAATAATGTACACCCTGCTAATACGATGCGTGTAGTGAATGCATTGATCAAAGCAAATAAGCGATTTGATATGATTTTACTACCAACACAGCGTCATGGATTTGGAGATATGACAGAATATTTCTTTTGGCGCCAAGCAGAATATTTTGCTCGTTATTTGATAGGAGATACTACAGAGCGACCGGTAGATGTGGAAGAGATCAATAAAGATATTGAAAAGAAGAAGTAATACTTATAAATATAAATATCAGACCCATCAGTTTTTTAAAACTGATGGGTCTTTTTATGTAAGCTTAGTAAGTATTTCAGCAGCGGCGTATATTGGTAATTGTGGAATTGCTTGCTTTTTTAGTTTTTTATCGGTAGAGATAAAATAGTTCAGTTTATGTTTCAGCGCTGTATAATATTGTAGCGCATCTTCGATATCATCTATAGATGAGTTGATCGCTGTAAGTGCCACTTGATGATCACAATCTATAACTTCAACATGGAGCAGCATTCGAGTAAATAGCTGTTTCGTTTCTCGAACTGAGTAATGTTTTCTAATATAATAAGACGTTATATGTATTACGGCAGGAGAGGTGTATAGCTGAACATAACCACTGATTGCATACTGGAAAATATCTTTTGCCGCAGAAAATCCTGATCTGCGGAGTAAAAGGTCAAGTAATACATTGGCATCAAGGAATATCTTAGAAGCCATACTTTTTAGCATTTTCTTCATAGTATGATTCCTTTGAATAATGCTCAGTACTACGCTTAGGCTTAGGCAATTTATCTAAGAATTCAATAAGATTTTCCTCTTTCTTGCTACTAGAGGGTGTAGTAAGTGTTTTAAAATATTGCTCAATTAATTTAGAAACAGAAGTCTTTTTTTGAGAAGCATAAAGTTTGATGTGCTCTAAAAGATTATCCTCTATGGTTATATTTAGTCTACTTTTCATGGCTAATAATACATAAAGATACGCATAAAATTAAATTATACGCATCTTTTTATTTTATCATAACCAACATTGGTTATCGAGGCAAGAAAACTTTTTATATACCCATCTATCCTCCTAAAATCCGCAAACTCCCAAAATTACTTTTCACTGTCATTTGGGTATTACCTCCTTTACCAATAGTACCTTTATATTTTCTGGTTGGTGAATAACCCATGTTTCGCTGCTCCGTAGTTTCCGTTAATTTAATATTTCCCTTTCCACTCGCAGTTCCATTATTAAAAACAAAATCATAATCTGCATTAAAGCCCGGCTCCGTTAAAAAATAAAGAGAGGAGTAATTTGCTTTCACTGTAAACTTTTTTAAATCATTCCCAAGGGGCAGATCAAGCCCACAGGAGAACTCAAAAACGGCATTAATATCCCCCGATAAGCGATTAATATTTGTTTTAGAATATTTTACAACAAGTTCCCCATCGGTTAAGGATGCAATATCACTTCTTCCAAATTCGATTCTTACCATCACACCGTTGCTAAGTTTACCTGCTTTTAAATTCCCATATTTGCTTATAAGCTCTGCTTGCCCGGCATAATCGCCAATGCTAAGTGTGCCGAAACTATTTTCCGCAATCAGCTTTGTACCATTGGGTAACCAAACTTTATAGTTGATTTTTATCTCATAACTTTTTCCGTCGTTCCAGTTTTGTTGGCCCTCTTTCCATAAGGTTCGGAAGCCAATTTTCTCAGTTGTATTCAATTCATCGATAGAAATACGATCTAGCATTTCCTGTGCTGTTTCATCGTTTTGAGCGCCAACGTTAATGATGGCTTCTACTTTTACTTCTTTTTTTTCCCAGGTTTCAATGTCCATACTTCCAAACTTGTTATTCAAAACAACTTGTTGGGAGCCCAAGGATACCGTTTTATTGAAGGATTTGTTGAGCTTAACAGACCAGTTGATACCCGATTTTTCTTGGGCAACTAGGTTGCATACAATGAATACGAGTAAAAAACTGGCGATATTACGCAGTAATAAAGATGGTGAGGTAGGCATATAACTTGTTTTTCTCTATTAAGAGAACGATTTAGCTAAAAGGTTGTAATTCCTTCTGTATTTTCGCGTATCTCAAAAAAATTAAAAGATGGCTGCCAGAACCGATCTTTTCCAATCTCCGGATTATTATTTATTAGATGAACTACTGACCGATGAACATAAGCTCATTCGCGAAACGGTACGAGCATATGTTAAGAAAGAAATTTCACCCATCATCGAAGATTATGCACAGCGAGCCGAGTTCCCGCAACAAATTGTAAAGCAGATGGGCGAATTGGGCTGCTTCGGACCTACGATACCTACACAATATGGGGGTGGCGGACTAGACTATATCAGCTATGGCATCATGATGCAGGAATTAGAAAGGGGAGATAGTGGGGTAAGAAGTACAGCAAGTGTGCAAGGTAGCTTGGTAATGCATCCTATTTATGCCTATGGTGATGAGTTCCAGCGAAATAAATACCTTCCTAAGCTGGCTTCAGGGGAATGGTTAGGCTGTTTTGGTTTAACAGAACCTGATCATGGCAGTAACCCGGCAGGGATGATCACAAACTTTAAAGATGCCGGCGACCATGTAATATTAAATGGTGCCAAAATGTGGATCAGTAACGCTCCATTTGCACAAATTGCTGTGGTTTGGGCAAAAGATGAAGCCGGGGATATTCGTGGACTCATTCTAGAAAGAGGAATGGAAGGATTTAGTACACCCACAACACATGGTAAATGGAGTTTAAGAGCAAGCGCCACAGGTGAATTGGTTTTCGATAATGTGAAAGTGCCTAAAGAAAATATACTACCCAATATAAAGGGACTTAAAGGACCTTTAGGGTGCTTAACAAAAGCGCGATATGGTATTGCATGGGGTGCATTGGGAGCAGCTATGGATTGTTATGATACTGCTTTGAGGTATAGTAAAGAAAGAGTTCAGTTCGATAGACCAATCGCAGGCTTTCAATTACAGCAAAAAAAATTGGCCGAAATGATCACCGAAATCACAAAAGCCCAGTTATTGGTTTGGCGGTTGGGTGTGTTAATGAATGAGGGAAAAGGGACCCCGCAACAAGTGAGCATGGCTAAACGGAATAGTTGTGAATTAGCGGCTAATATTGCCCGTGAAGCCCGACAAATTTTAGGTGGTATGGGAATTACCGGTGAGTACAGTATTATGCGACATATGATGAATTTAGAAAGTGTAATCACATATGAAGGAACACACGATGTACACTTGCTTATAACAGGAATGGATATAACAGGATTGAATGCTTTTAAATAAATTAAGAGTTAAGAATTAAGAGTTAAGAATTCATAACTCGTAATTCATAATTCATAATTCATAATTGTACAATGAAAATATTCCTCCTCGGCATGATGGGCAGTGGTAAAAGCCATTGGAAGCAGCAACTGGCTAAGCTCCTGAAAACTGGCGGCTATGATCTGGATACTTTGGTAGAGTTTCATGAAGAGAAAACCATCACTGAAATTTTTGAGCAAGATGGAGAAGCTTATTTTAGAAAAAAAGAGGCCGAATTACTTCGTTGGTTTAAAGAGAAAAAACATTTTATATTAGCTACCGGTGGTGGTACACCTTGTTTTCATGATAATATGCAATACATGAATCAGGAGGGGATTACCATTTGGCTAAACGAACCCATCGATGTGTTGGTGAAAAGATTACTACCTGAAAAAGAACGAAGGCCATTGATTAAAGATCTTTCCGATGCGGAATTGAGTAATTTTCTGAAACAAAAACTGGTAGAAAGACAACAATGGTATGGATTAGCCATGGAAACTATTTCGGGTGAAGAGATCAATTTAAAAACTTTCAAAAAAATAATTGCGAAGTATGCTTAAAACAAAAATGTTAGTGGGAACTATATTGGCGGCATTAGCTGTGGCACTTGGGGCTTTTGGGGCTCACGGGTTAAAAAATTATGCCGATGTTACAACCCTCAATACTTTTGAAACAGCCGTTAGATATCAGTTTTATCATGCGCTGGCCATTTTGATTGCAAGTATCTTGTATGCATCGTATCCCGATAAAAAGATCAAACAAGCTAGTACCTTTTTTATCCTTGGAATTTGTTTGTTTTCAGGATCATTGTACGTTCTTACCCTGCTAAAAATTTATGCGGTAACCAGTTTTAATTTCATAGGAGCTATTACCCCCCTGGGCGGTTTGTCGTTCATACTCGGCTGGCTTTTTTTGGCATTAGGTATCAATGCTAAAAATAAATAGTGGAAAACTTTGTTGTGTTCGATCAGTTTTGCACATTAACAAATACCCGCTCTTTTAGCCTATCGCAAAGCTTATATTTGTTAACATGGCTAATAGCTTAAGAAAGAAAACGCCACCGCCGCCCGATCCTGAACAACTTGCTCCCGATAAAGAAGCAGAAGTAACCGTAACCGAAGTTGTGAAAGATGAGCGGACCCAAAAAATTGCAGGTGCTGCAAGTTTGCTTTTCACGCTTTTTCTTTTTGTAGCACTAACTTCCTATTTGTTTACCTGGCAGGAAGATCAGGATAAAGTACAGCAATTTGGTATCCGTATTTTTGCAACAGACGATGTTCGGGTAAACAATTTATTAGGGGTACTTGGTGCTTATTGCGCCCATAATTTTTGGTATAATGGTTTTGGGGTAGCATCCTATTTATTCTGCACTTTCTTCTTTGTATTGGGAGTAAATTTATTGTTTGGAAAGAAAATCTTTAGGCTCCTCCGAAATATAAAATATGTTTTAGTTGGGTTATTAGTTTTTAGTGTAGGATTTGCTTTTGTAACAAAAGGAGATGCTTTTTCTTGGGGTGGTGCAGCGGGCGAACTGGTAAGTGCTTGGCTTGTAAAATGGATAGGTAATATAGGTACCGGATCTTTATTAGTATTAGCCGGCTTTAGCTACTTTATCTGGCGCTTTAACCCAACATTCAAAATACCGGAATGGCATTTTCCTAAGTTATCCGGTAGTGGTGATGCAGAAACAAAACACGAAGAAGAATCCCTAAACCCTTATCATGTTTTAGGTGAGGTAGAAGTAGAAGATGGTACCGAGCGTTTGTCGGATCATGAGGATCAGGTAACGATGCCTATAAGCAACAATAAATTAAAGGGAGATGGCTCTCTCGTATTTCCCGAAGAAGAAGAGGAGAACCAAAATCCTCTAAATCAATTTGATATTGTAGAGAAAGAGGTAGAAGGAGAAAGGGGTAAGGAAGAAGGTGTGAGGGGTAGGGTGGATGAAAATGATGTTAGTGGAATGCATGATAGCATCACTAACCCATCCGTAACCGTAATCCAACCCGCATCCCGTAACCCGGAACCCGCATCCCATAACCCGCATCCCGAATCTTCCTCTAACCCAGATTTAGAACTTGAAATAAAAGAAACCCCTGAAATAGAGGAAAAAACTATAGCAAAAGCTGCCATAGGATCATTGGCTACAAGATATGATGCAACACTCGATTTAAAAGACTATAAATATCCGGGACTAGGCCTATTAGAAACACATGGTAGTGAAAAAATTGTGCACGATCCTCAGGAACTTGAAACGAATAAAAATCAAATCATAGCCACCCTCAAAAACTATGATATTGCCATACAACGTATAGCTGCAACCGTGGGCCCCACCGTAACACTTTACGAAATAGTTCCAGCTCCGGGGGTACGTATCAGTAGAATTAAAAACCTGGAAGATGATATTGCCCTTAGCCTTGCGGCATTAGGTATCCGTATCATTGCCCCCATACCCGGTAAGGGCACCATAGGTATAGAAGTGCCGAATGTTCGCAAAACAGTAGTGAGCATGAAAACATTGCTCGCCAGCGATAAATTCCAAACCAGTTCACATTCATTGCCCATAGCAATTGGTAAAAAGATCGATAACGATAATTTTATTGTAGACCTTACAGCCATGCCACATTTGTTAATGGCTGGTGCAACCGGACAAGGTAAATCCGTAGGACTCAATGCCATATTGGTTTCGCTTCTTTACAAAAAGCATCCTTCCCAATTAAAATTTGTTCTGGTAGACCCGAAAAAAGTAGAACTGAGTTTATACCGCGTTATTGAAAAACATTTCTTGGCGAAACTTCCGGGTGAAGAAGAGTCGATTATTACCGATACCAAAAAAGTAGTGTATACCCTCAATGCATTATGTATTGAAATGGATAATCGCTACGATTTATTGAAAGAAGCCGGCTGTAGAAATATCAAAGAATATAATGAGAAATTTACTGCTCGGAAATTGAGCCCGGAAAAAGGGCATCAATATTTACCATTTATTGTATTGGTGGTAGATGAATTTGCAGATTTAATTATGACTGCCGGTAAAGAGGTGGAAATGCCGATTGCCCGATTGGCGCAATTAGCCCGGGCTATAGGCATTCATTTAATCATCGCTACACAGCGCCCCTCTGTAAATATTATTACGGGAACTATTAAAGCAAACTTCCCGGCTCGTATTGCATTTAAGGTATCTAGTAAAGTTGATAGCAGAACTATCTTAGATGCAGGCGGGGCGGAACAATTAATCGGTAAAGGAGATATGCTTGTTAGCTATAATGGCGAGATCACCCGTTTACAATGTGCTTTTGTAGATACTCCTGAAGTAGAGAGTATTTGCGAATTTATCGGTGACCAAAGAGGATACCCACAAGCATTCTTATTACCGGAATATGTAGATGAAAAAGAAATGGAAGGAAAGGATTTTGATGCCAGTGATAAAGATCCATTATTTGAAGATGCAGCTCGTTTGATCGTTCAAAGCCAAATGGGGTCAACCTCATTAATACAACGAAGAATGAAATTAGGGTATAATCGGGCAGGTAGGCTGATGGATCAACTGGAAGCAGCCGGAGTAGTAGGACCTAATCAGGGTAGTAAAGCACGAGAAGTATTATATAAAACGGAACATGAGTTACAGGAGTTTTTAGACTCAATGACTTGATTTTCACCGATTCCCATTAAACTTTGCCGACCCTTTTTAATCAAACTAATGCTAAAACCTATATTTGCACCCTAAAACAAGTAGATGCGGAACCTATACTTATCTTTTTTTTTATTGATTTTTTCTTTCTCTGCAGTCGCTCAGAATGATCCGGCAGCTAAAAAAGTTATCGAAGCATTCGGTTCAAAAGTGAAGGCTTCAAATGGAATTAGTGCCGCTTTTACTTTGAGTTCTTTAACCAGCAAGGGCCGTTCTACTGGGTCTAAAGCGCTTACATTGAGTATGCGTGGCGAAAAATATTTCTTGAAGCAGGGTAAAACAGAGATCATTTGCGATGGCAAAAATATATACAACTTTGATGGCGCTAAAACGATCACAAAATCATCCGTGGAAGAAAGTGCACAAACATTGAGTCCACAAAAACTTTTAGCCGGTTCTTATGACAAAGATTTTACCTATAAATTAGTTTCTTCCGCTGGAAGCACAAACGAAATAGAACTGAAACCTATTGATAATAGAAAGAATTTTCAGAAAGTGAATTTATTTTTTGATAAAACAAAAAGTGTATTAACTAAAGCTCGTATTCTGGATAAGAGTAATAATATCACCGAGCTAAAAGTGAATTCAATTAATCTTAACGCAAATTTAGCAGATGTCCTATTCGTCTTTAATCCAAAAAAATATCCGAAAGACGCAGAGATAATCGATTAAAAAAATTGTAGATTGAATTTTATTTCAATCTATGCGCCGCCTTATTATTTTATTGCTTCTGCCTGCTTTACAAACAACCGCACAATATAGTGTCCGATTTGTAGTAACTGCTTCTGCCACTCGTTTTAATGAAGATATTTACCTCAGTGGTAATTTTAATAATTGGAATCCAAAGGATGAAAACTACAAGCTTAAACCCTTTGGTGGCTCGCGTAAAAGCATTGTGTTAAAAGACGTAGCTGCTGGCACATATGCCTTCAAATTTACGCGTGGCAGCACAGCCAGTTTTGAATCTACGGCAGATGGTAGAGATATTGCAGATAGGGTAGTAGAAGTTACCGGAGATGTATCCAATGAATTTACTATTGCAGGCTGGAAAGATGATTATCCCGAAAGACCTAAACGTTATACTGCAAGTACCCAAGTAAGAATAATAGATACTGCATTCAATATACCCCAATTAAATAGGAAAAGAAGGATATGGGTTTATTTGCCAAAAAACTATGCGAGTGTAGGCAGAGCATTTCCGGTATTGTATATGCATGATGGACAAAATCTCTTTAATGAGCAAACAGCTTATGCCGGGGAATGGGGTATAGATGAATGTTTAGATACATTACAAGCCAAGCTTGGGAAAGAGTGTATCGTTGTGGGTATTGATAATGGCGGTGAAAAACGTATGCAAGAATATAATCCTTATGATCATGTACAATATGGTAAGGGAGAAGGGGCAGCCTATGTTGATTTTATTGCAAAAACGCTAAAACCCTTTATTGATGCTAAATATCGAACGCGTAAAGGAGCTGATTATACCTATATCGCAGGCAGTAGTATGGGAGGGCTCATTAGTTGGTATGCCATGATTAAGTATCCTGATATTTTTGGTGGAGCAGGTATTTTTTCACCTTCATTTTGGGTATCTCCACAGGTGGCAGTGGATGCTACGATGTACAAAACAAGCAATAAGCCCAGGTTTTATTTTTACGTAGGGCAAAAAGAAAGCCCAACCATGCAACCCGACATGGAAAAGATAGTGCAAATTTTAAGAAAGCAACCTCAGTACGATATTCGAACTGTTATAAATCCGCTTGGGCAACATAAAGAATTTTATTGGCAACAAGAATTTCCTGCTTTTTATAAATGGATGAGTATAAACTGGTAGTATGAAGAAATGTATACTTTATTTTAGTGCAATATTTTTTACAGTTTCCTCGTACGCACAACCTGTCACCCAAAGCCTGTCGAAACCCGAAACTCGAAACCCGTATCCCGCAACTCGAAACCCGTATCCCGCAACCCGCAACCCACTCCCTTCTACTTCTCAAATTAAATGGTTGGCTAATCCTTTTTATCTCTTTCTACATTTTGGTCCGAATACTTTTACTGGGAAAGAATGGGGAGATGGTAAAGAGAGAACAGAAGTATTTAATCCCACCGAGTTAGATTGTGAGCAATGGTGTAAGGTTGCCAAATCCGCCGGTGCAAAGGGGTTGATCATTACAGCCAAACATCACGATGGCTTTTGTTTGTGGCCTAGCAAACTATCAACACATACCGTAAGAGAGGCAGGGTTTAAAAGAGATATACTGGCTGAGTTATCTGCAGCATGTAAAAAATATGGATTGTTGTTTGGTGTTTATTTATCACCCTGGGATAGAAATCATCCAGACTATGGAACGGAAAAGTATAATGATATTTATGTTGGGATGATGAAAGAGATTTTTCAAAATTATGGACCTATATGGGAGCTTTGGTGGGATGGTGCCAATGGCGAAGGGCCGAATGGTAAAAAGCAAGTATACGATTGGAAAAGATTTGAATCCTTTGTAAGGACGAATAGCCCGCAAACAGTTGTATTTAGCGATATTGGTCCGGATATACGTTGGGTAGGTAACGAACAAGGTTTTGCATCTGAAACGAATTGGGCTTTGCTAGATACTGCCGGGTTTAAGAGGGGGGAGGGGGCACCACCAACAGATACATTACAAACAGGTAATTATAGAGGTAAACAGTTTATACCGGCAGAAGTAGATGTAAGTATTCGCAAAGGATGGTTCTTTAGAGAAACGGAAGATGAAACCGTAAAATCGGCAGATCAGATCATGGATATTTATTTGAAATCTGTAGGAAGAAATGCAAATCTTTTATTGAATGTTCCACCCACTACCCGCGGTAAAATTCATGAAAAAGATTCTGCAGCACTATTAAATTTTGCTACAAAGCGGGAAGCTTTGTTAAGTAAAAATATTTTACAGAAAGCCATACGTAATATAACAGAGCCCGATAAAAATAATCCTACAAAAAAATACAGTTGGTACTATATTTTGAAAGAACCTGCAACTATGCGTGGATTGTATTTGAAAGAAGATTTATTGTACGGACAAAAAATCGCTTCACTTCAAATTACAGTTAGTAATAAAGGGGAAGCAGTTTTTCGTAAAACCATAACCACTGTAGGCAATAACCGCATTATTGTTTTTCCTGAGCCTGTTGAAGCTTCGGAAGTGGCTATTGTAGTGCTGGATAGTAAAGGATTACCGGTGATAAAAGAAATTAGAGGGTTTTAAATCACAGCAATTTCTTCCAATATTTCACATAATTCAAAAGGTTTACTAAAAAAAGGAGAGTGGCTGGTAGCCATCTGATATATTTTACGGCATGGGGTTTCATGATACATTTTTTGTTGTATAAAAGGCGTAACCGCTCTGTCTTCCGTGCATTCAATATAATATCTCGGCACTTTCCCAAAATTATCTTCCGTTAGTTGTAGTTGGGCTCCTCCCGATTCAATAGGTTCTTCGCTTAGTAAAATATAGGCCAGCTCAGTAATATAATCCTCGCAATCGTGGTAAAGCCCTTCTTTGTATATTTTCTTTTGTAGTGTAGATGTATTTGTTGTTGTGTTAACATCTACATAGGGCTTTAACCAACCATTTATATCCTGTGCAGAATATTCTCTCTGGCACTTTCCATTCGGGATTAAATACGCAGCCAAATAAATTAATTTGTCAATTTTATGTGGAATAAACTCTGCAACCTGCGAGATCATTATCCCATTTTTACTATGGCCCACTAAAATTACTTTTCCTTCAATACCGTTAATAAGGTCAATGATACGCTCAACGGTAGTTTTAAATTTTACTTCTTGAATAGGTGTTTTGTCTTTACCCATACCCGGTAAGTCAATAGCTATTGCTTTATGTCCACGTGCTTCTAAGATAGGGATCACTTTATGCCAGTTCCAGGCACCATGCCATGATCCATGAATAAGAATAAATGTTTTCATAATGATTGTTTTATTTATACTGTAAAATTGTTTCAATTGAGTGTAGTAAAAAACCCGAAACTTGCTATGTTTTTGGGCAAGTCTTTTTTTGTCGAAATCTCACTTATTGCTTAACTTACGTTGCTTCTCAATTTTCAACACAAAATCATAAAATCATGATTAAGTTTCTTAAATGGACAATAGGAACTATTGTAGTATTGGGCCTATTATTCTATTTTGTAGGAATACCCTATATCAAAACCCAGACAAAGAAAAAAAGTCCGCAGCAAACGGTAACATTTAATGAAAATATAAACGGTTCCCTCATAAAAATTTCTGTAGCATATTCTAAGCCTTACAAAAAAGGGAGGGTAATTTTTGGAGGCCTTGTACCCTTCGGTAAAGTATGGCGTACAGGAGCTAACGAGAATACCATATTTAAAACAGATAAAGATTTAATAATTGGCGGAAAAAAATTGCCAGCCGGAGAATACTCATTATGGACCATACCGGAAAAAGATAAATGGACCGTTATTTGGAATAAGAAACAATATGCATGGGGAATAAAATTTGATGGACTTGCCAGTAGGGAACCGGAAAAAGATGCTATTCAGGTTGAAGCTGCAGTTGAAACACAGTCGCCAAGTCTGGAACAATTTAATATTGCTTTCGAGAAGAATGGGAATACTGTCAATCTTATTTTAGCTTGGGATCAAACAAAAATAAATATACCCATAGGATTTTAATAGGTAAAAAGCTATACAGTAAAAATAATTATCAGGTTCATAATATAAAACTAGATAAGAACTAGTCAGTCAAATTTATTTTTGCAGCTTCCCAGCCAATAATAGCTGTCTTACGGGTATTTCCCCACATATAGCCCCCGAAATTTCCGGAAGATTGAATAACACGGTGGCAGGGAATTAGGAAAGCAACAGGATTATTTCCAATAGCGGTACCCACAGCTCTCGAAGCATTTGCATTTCCAATTTTTGATGCAATGTAACCGTATGTTGAAAGTTGCCCCATTGGTATTTTCAAAAGTGTTTCCCACACTTTTAATTGAAAACTGGTTCCTTTTAAATGCAATTTTATTTGTCCCAATTTACTCCAATCATTTTGGAAAATAAATAGTGCATGTTGCTGTATCAAATCTAATTTCTGCTGAAACTGAGCGTTCATGAAATGTTTCTTTAATTGCGTTAGTGCGCTTATTTCATCTTCTTCAAAAGCCATATAACAAATGCCTTTTGATGTAGAAGCAACTATTAAATTCCCGAAAGGGCTTTCCGCATAGCTAAAATTGATCTGCAAGTTTTTACCACCATTTTTATATTCTGCAGGTGTCATGCCTTCGATGTTGATAAAAAGATCGTGTAACCTACTTGTTCCGGATAGCCCTGTTTCAAATGCAGCATCAGAAAGGGAAGCATGCTGTTGTGATAAAAGATGCTTTGCATGCTCAATACTGATGTATTGTAAAAACTTCTTCGGTGTTGTACCGGCCCATTCGGTAAATAAGCGTTGAAAATGAAAGGGACTTAAGTGCACCTTTGCAGCAAGTGCTTCCAAACTAGGCTGTTCTTTGAAATTAGTTTTAATATATTCGATTGCTTCTGCAATTCTATTATAATTTAGTTGTTCTTGTTCGTACATAACTAAAAATTGAATTACAAATCTCTATCATAAGAAGCCTGATAAAAACCCGATTCTTGCTATCTTTATATTTTAGTGTAAACTATTTACTAATTTCTTTTTGTCCTTCATCCCCCATTTATTCAGTTCGGTTAAGATAGGAACTAAAGTTTTTGCTTTTGCAGTAAGGGCATACTCAACTCTAGGAGGTATTTCCGTGAATATTTTCCTACTGATTAAACCGCTGGCTTCCAGTTCCCTTAGTTGTTGTGTAAGCATTTTAGTAGTAATAGAGGGAATAGTTTGCTTCAGTTTGCCAAAGCGGTTGGCACCTAAGTTTATGTACCAAAGTAATAATATTTTCCATCTGCCATTTAATTGCTCCATCGCATATAGCATAGGGCACATGGCTTCTAGATGAATTTTATTAGCGTTATTAGTTGAATTTATTTTTCTCATTACTTACTTTTTAGATACTATAATACAATTAAGTAGGTAGTTGTTTAAATGTAATTAAAGATACATTTTTACAGCATCATAACAAATCAAAAAATGAATAAAATGACTAACCCTATCAACACGGTTCCAGAAGTTCTGAACAATTACCTCACTGCCATGGTACAAAAAGATGCAAGTATGATGCCCAAGATATTTATACCCGCTGCACAAATGTTACTCATTAAAGATGGAAAAATGTTGGAGATCCCCATTTTTCCGGGCTTAATACAATACATTCAACAAACACCGGAAGATAAAGAAGCACAAGCAAGTATACTGTCTTTTGATATTACAGGTAATGCTGCCTCAGGTAAGGTACAAGTGATCAGTAAAGGACTTATTTATACGGATTACTTTAATTTGCTTTTGATAAATGACCAATGGATGATTGTTAATAAAACTTTTTCTATTACGGTTGTAAAAAACTAAAGACCGGGTATCTATTTACATATATCCATTTAATAGCTCATACACTACTTTATCAAAAAAGTAACTCCTTCTAAAGCCAATTTGGTTTGAGGGAACACCTCAATTGTTTCCGATAAAAATGCATCTAAGGATTCATACTTACTGGAAAAATGGCCGATCAGCAATTGTTTAACGCCGGCCTCATTGGCTATTTGTGCCGCTTGTACAGTGGTAGAATGAAAACGGGCAGCGGCTCGCTCTTCCAGATCTTTTAAATAAGTGGTTTCGTGATATAGGACTGTTACGCCCTTTGTTTTCAAGGCAATCGATTCATCATAAATAGTATCTGCGCAAAACGCGTAGCTCACCGGTGGTGTGCCGGGTTTCGTTACCGTTTCATTTAAAATGGTTTGACCATCCTTAGTTATATAATCATTCCCATTTTTAAGAGCGTTAAAAAAAGCTGCCGGAATACCGGCCGCAACTGCTTTTTCTTTATCAATTTTACGCGGCGATTTCTTCTCCCTAACGATAAAACCCCAACAAGGTATCCGGTGTTGTGTAGCAAATGTTTCCACCGTAAATTTCGCCTGATCACAGATAATGCCTTCAGATGCTAATGGATGGAAAACAAGTTCAAAAGGTAGTTTGGTTACCGCAACCTGTAATTGCAAGTCTACAATTTCTTTTAATGGGGCAGGGGCATACAAATGAAGTGGAAGTTCTCGGCCTAAAAGCCCCATACTCGTTATTAAACCAATTAACCCAAAATAATGATCGCCATGTAAGTGAGAGATGAAAATATGGTTGAGTTTACCTCTTTTTACTTTGTATTTGGCCAATTGCATTTGCGTTCCTTCTCCACAATCCAATAACAATACTTGGTCGGCTAATGTAATGACCTGTGCAGTGGGGTGCCGCTCATAAGCCGGAAGTGCAGAATTATTACCTAAAATAGTTACGCCAAACATAGGGTTATATCAATATTCAAATAGACAAATAACAATTTTTTATGCTGCATTATGTGTTGAAAATCTACCTTTATCAGCCCTAAAACGATTCCACAAAGCCGCATAGTACATATTTCAAAAAAAACTGAATAATAGCCTTTATAATTCGTACTAAAATTGTACCTTTGCCCCCGATAAAAAAAGAAAGAGTCTAATTCGGAGTCTATTAAAAATTTTGAGATGTCGTATTTAACAACGGAAAAAAAAACCAGCATATTTGCTGAATTCGGTGGAAAAGCCACCAACACAGGTTCAATTGAAGGGCAAATAGCGCTACTTACAGAGCGTATTGCACACATTTCTAAACACCTGCAATTAAACAAAAAAGATTTTTCTACGCACCGCGGTTTAATGCAAATGGTTGGTCAGCGTAAGCGCTTACTGGCTTATTTGCAACGTCATAATCTTAGCGGTTACCGTGCTTTGATTGAGAAACTAGGTCTGAGAAAATAAATTTTTCGGTTGAATTTATAAACCATTCCCAACTTACCATTGCGTAGTTGGGAATAGTTGTTTAATCCCATTATAACATGTTACAACAACCTATAAGTGTTAGCTTCAATGTGAATGCTAACCAACAAATTACCCTTGGTACGGGTAAAATTGCCCGTCAGGCCGATGGTGCAGTTACCGTACAACAAGGCAATTGCATTATCATGGCCACCGTAGTAGCCAATAAAGATCCAAAAGAAGGGCAGGATTTCTTCCCGCTAAGTGTAGATTATCAAGAGAAGTTTGCTTCTGCCGGTCGTATCCCCGGCTCATTTTTCAAGCGTGAAGCACGTTTGAATGATTATGAAATTTTAACCAGCCGATTGATCGATCGTGCATTGCGACCTCTTTTTCCGGAAGATTATTTATGTGATGTACAAGTATTGATTAGCTTGGTTTCAAGTGATGAAGAAATTTTACCTGATTCATTGGCTTGTTTAGCAGCTTCTGCTGCTTTAGCGGTTTCAGATATCCCTATCAAAGAAATTATTAGTGAAGTGCGTATTGCTCGCGTAAATGGCGAATTCATTATCAACCCCACCCGTACACAATTAAAAGATGCTGCATTCGAATTCATCATTGCCGCTACAGAAAAGAATTTGATGATGGTAGAGGGCGAAGCGAAAGAATGTTCCGAAGCCGATTTAATCAAAGCCTTGGAATTAGCACATGATGCTATTCGTGTTCAAATAAAAGCCCAGGCTGAATTACGTGCAAAAGCCGGAGTTACTGCTAAACGCGATTATAAAAAACCCGAACAGAATGAAGAGGTAAAAGCAAAAGTATATGCCTTCGCGAAAGATCGTGTGTATGAGATCTCTCGCAAAGGTTCATCTAAAAATGAACGTAGCGAAGCCTATAGTGCATTGAGAGACGAAGTGATTGCCCATTTAGGGGAAGAAGCAACCGACCTCGAAAAGAAATTGGCGAAGAAATATTATGAAGACTTAAAATGGGAGGTTGTGCGGAATATGATTTTAGAAGATCGTATTCGTTTGGATGGCAGAAAGTTAGACGAAATTCGTCCGCTTGCTATGGAAACCGAACCATTGCCAACGCCACATGGTTCCGCTTTATTCACTCGTGGTGAAACACAATCATTAACAACCGTTACTTTCGGTACGAAGCTCGATGAGCTTCTGGCCGAAACAGCTGCTAAATCAGAATACAGCAAATTTATCTTGCATTATAACTTCCCTCCATTTTCAACAGGTGAGGTGAAAATGATGCGTGGTCCGGGCAGAAGAGAGGTTGGTCACGGTAATTTAGCTATGCGTAGCTTAAAACAAATGATGCCCGGTAGTGAGTATGCATATACAGTACGCGTAGTAAGTGATATTTTAGAAAGTAATGGATCTTCTTCCATGGCTACAGTTTGTGCCGGTTCACTGGCACTGATGGATGCGGGTGTTCCTATTCCTAAACACGTAAGTGGTGTAGCTATGGGGTTGATTACACGGGAAGACGGTAAATATGCCATTCTTACCGATATTTTAGGTGATGAAGATCATTTAGGTGATATGGATTTTAAAGTTACCGGTACACGTGATGGTATTTGTGGGGTTCAGATGGATATTAAAGTAGATGGACTTAGTATGGAGGTGATGCGTGAAGCGCTTGAACAAGCTCGCAAAGGCCGCTTACATATTTTAGATGCTATGTACGAATGTATCCCCGCTCATCGTCCGGAAGTGAAGCCTCATGCACCAAGAATGATCAAGTTGATCATCGATAAAGAGTTCATTGGTGCTGTGATTGGGCCGGGTGGAAAAATTATCCAAGAGATCCAACGTGAAACTGGAGCTACGGTTAATATTGAAGAGGTAGGTAATACCGGTGAAGTGAGCATTTTCTCTGCTTCTAAAGAAAGTTTAGATAAAGCTGTTGCATGGGTTCGTGGAATTACCGCCACCCCTGAAGTAGGAGAAGTATATGAAGGACCGGTGAAAGGTATCAAAGAATTTGGCGCTTTTGTTGAATTCATGCCCGGCAAACAAGGATTATTGCATATCAGTGAAATAAGTTGGAAAAGATTAGAATCAATGGAAGGCTTATTTAAAGAAGGCGATATGGTAAAAGTTAAGTTGGTAGGATTAGATCCTAAAACAGGTAAGTTTAAGCTTAGCAGAAAAGTGTTATTGCCTAAGCCTGAACCCCAGCCAAGGGAACCGAGAAACGAGAATCCTGAGCAGGCATAAATATTTTAAAATAATCAAAAATCCCCCCGCCTAGGCGGGGGGATTTTTGCATACTGCAACTAAATCAATTTTACTTAACATGGAAACAGGTAAAGCCTACCTCGAACTCACACTTGAAATTATGATCGATGCCCTAAAAGAACAGGCTATTGCTGAATTAACAGAACTCGGATTCGAGGGTTTTTTAGAGGAAAATCTCCTGCTAAAAGCATATAAGGAAATCCCCAACCGGTCTGACGGGTACCAAAATCCTCTCTTAAATGAATGGTTGAGTAAACACAAAATAAATCATTCATTATCAATACTTCAAGATCAAAATTGGAATGCCCTTTGGGAGCGAAATTTCGAACCCGTTTGCATAGAAAATTTTACGGTAATCAGAGCTAACTTCCATGCCCCAATAAAAGGATTTGAGCATGAATTAATCATTACTCCTAAAATGAGTTTTGGTACCGGACATCATGCTACTACCTATTCAGTTATTCAAATGATGCGTAATATCGATTTTAACGGAAAAACAGTTTACGATTTCGGAACTGGCACAGGTGTTTTAGCCATATTAGCCGAAAAACTAGGTGCCGCCAGTATAGTTGCTACGGATAATGATCCTTGGTGTATTGATAATGCCAAAGAAAATGTAGTCGTTAATGCCTGTAAAAAAATTGAAATTGCTTTGGTAGATAGTATTGGCGATCAGCAGAAATATGATATCATTTTAGCAAATATCAATCGCCATATTATCGAAGCGAATCAAAAAGCCCTATTTCATCAGTTAAATTCGAACGGGAGTTTAGTATTAAGTGGACTGCTTGAATCTGACGAAGAAGATATTAAAAAAATATTTATATCTTATAATCTCACCCATAAACGTACAATTAGGAAAAACGGATGGGTTGCCATACATTTAACTAAGTCTTAATCTACTTTTAGGTTAAATTATTATTAACTTCTGGCATTTTAGCTATCTTTGTATTCCCAACTAGTTAGAAATGAATGAAATGATGCTCATTTTACTGGCCTATTTGATTGGTTCTATACCTACGGCAGTTTGGATTAGTAAAAGGTTCTTCAATATAGATATTCGTGATTATGGCAGCGGTAATTCCGGTGCTACAAACACTTTCCGTGTACTGGGAAAGAAGTGGGGCAGTATTGTAATGTTGATCGATGTACTGAAAGGCGTTCTTGCTACATCTCTTTATATAGCATTACCGTTTTATCTTCATAATGAATTACAACGCACAAACCTGATGATCGGTCTAGGTTTAGCTGCCGTACTCGGACATATATTTCCAATTTGGGCAGGCTTCAGAGGAGGTAAAGGGGTCGCCACTTTATTAGGTATGGCTGTTGCCATTCAGCCCGTAGTAGCTGTTTGTTGTTTGATTGTTTTTATGATTGTGCTTTCCCTTACAAGATTTGTATCCTTCAGTTCAATTTTAGCAGGTATTTCTTTTATGGTATTCATCCTTTTCATATTCAATGAAAAAGAAACCTTATACAGAATTTTTGCCGTTCTAGTGGCACTTATGGTGGTACTCACTCACCAAAAAAATATTGGAAGAATTGTGAGAGGTACGGAAAGTAAAATCCCTTCACGCAAGGATAGAAGACGTCATTTACGCTAGTTCTATTTGCCTTAATTTTGTGAACAAATACTAATACTATGAAGCGTAGTTTATGGCTTTTAACCGCTGTAATCTTTTTTATTTCTTGTCAACGTAACGCCATAACAGGCAGAAAACAATTTACTATTTTAGTTCCGGAGGCTGAGGCACAATCCATGGCGTTGGGTCAATACAAAGAATTTATTAATACCAACAAAGTAATTCCGGCAGGTAATAAAGACGCAGATATGGTTAAGCGTGTAGGCAATAGAATTATTAACGGAATTAACACCTATTATAAATCAAAAGGACTTAGCAAAGAGTTAGAAGGATACAGTTGGGAGGTTAATCTGGTAGAAGATAAACAAATCAATGCCTGGTGTATGCCCGGCGGCAAAATAGTGGTGTATACCGGCATCTTACCAGTTACTCAAAATGAATCTGCCCTGGCGATAGTAATGGGACATGAAATTGCGCATGCTTTGGCAAAACATGGAAGCGAAAGAATGAGCCAGGGTTTGGTAGAACAAGGCTTGGGTTTAGGATTGGCGTTAGCACTTTCCAAAAAACCTGCCGTTACACAAGAAATTTTTAGTACCGCTTATGGAGTTACCACTAATGCTGTTATAATGCCTGCTTTTAGCAGATCCCATGAATTAGAGGCTGATCGTTTCGGACTGATGTTTTCGGCCTTAGCAGGATATGATCCCAGAGAAGCTATCCCGTTTTGGGAAAGAATGAGTAAGATCGGGGGAGCCAATAACACGCCTAGTTTTATGCGAACACACCCAACAGACGAGGTTCGGATAGCGGAATTACAGAAAATAATGGATGAAACTGTAAATAATTATTTTAAAAAAAATATAAATAATTGATAATCAATTGAATAGAGATAGTAATTAGCAATGCAAACAATCAAACGTAAAAAAAGTTAAAAGTCTTGTTTCTCCCGTAACAATTTTTTAACTTTGCAAACTTATTCGCATTCATTTAAACCATTTGATAAGCATGTCTAATCAAACTTTGCTTGAAAAGCTCCAGCTAAAAGACGAAAAAAACCTACTTATTCAAGGCCTTCCATCTTCCATCGAAAAACAATTTGCAAAGCTTACGTATGCAAAAAATGTAACGCCCCTTTTAAAAAGTAAAAAAGTAGATTTTGCGCTTGTCTTTGCTATTAGCCAAACGCAGTTGAATAATGTTTTAAATGAAGTATTCCCGGCATTGCATGATGAAAGTAAGTTATGGGTGGCTTATCCTAAAACAACCAGTAAAATAGCCAGCGATCTGAATCGCGATTGTAGTTGGGATTGTTTAACAAAAAAGGAATATGAATGTGTTCGTCAGGTTGCTTTAGATCATGTTTGGAGCGCCATGCGATTTAAAAAATTAGATCAAATCCCCAACCGTACCCGTGCATTCTCCGAAATTAAAGCACCGGTGATTGGGGGTGTAGATTTTGAAAAAAGATTGGTGAAAGCACCCGTAGATCTAGATCGATTATTTACAAAACATACCGAAGCCAAAGAATTTTTTAGCTCCCTTTCTTTTACAAATCAAAAGGAATATGTATCCTGGATAGAAGGTGCAAAGAAAGAAGAAACCCGCGCCCGTAGGGTAGAAACAGCTTTGGAAAAATTATTGGCGGGTAAGCGAAATCCTTCAGAGAAATAATATTAGACGGTAGACAGGAGACGATAGACTTTCCACCGTCTACAGTCTACCGCCTTTCGTCTAACTCCCCTCCATCTGCATAACGGTTTCAAATAACTGCTCATACTCTTTATTCAAAACAGCTAATTGACTGATGGTATCATTGTAATTTTTCTCCAACTTAAGAAAACCTTCATTATTAGCATAACTCGCAGGATTACTCATATCTGCTTCTAAACGAACTTTATCGTTGTTCTTCTGCTCAATTTCCTTTTCTAAATTGGCCATCTTGCGTTGTAGCTTCTGTAATTCTTTATTAATAGGTTTACCACCCTTCGACGAGCTCAGGGTGACATCTTTTACCTCAGCACTCGTAACCCGTATCTCGGAACCCGCAACCCGCAACTCGAATCCCGTAACCCGTAACTCCTGCCCGTACTAGAACGGTACGTTCGGGCGGGCGTAATTCGGTCGCATATTCCAGATAACTATATAACTTAAAATTATATTAACTTTTTAACTCTTACTTAACAAATTGTTTTTTTAGTTATTAATTACATGCTAATGATGAATGCCCCAATTAATGTTTATTTACATTACTCACTGCATATAGGAAATAATGTATTTATTGATGAGCAAGTAAGTTCTCAATCAACTCCAATTATTGGGATAGCTCATTATCTAGCCCTCCACGTAACACCTCTAATACATCGATTCATATTAAAAATTTATGAGTAAGAAAATTTCTTTTCTGCTGCTTTTACTAATAGTAGGCTTTAGCGCAATTGCACAACCCAAGATTACTTCTTTTACACCTACTTCCGCCAAACCCGGTGATGTGGTAACCATTGCGGGTACTAATTTTAATACCACTACCACAAATAATATTGTGTTTTTTGGTGCTACCAAAGCCAATGTAACAGCTGCTACAACTACTAGTTTAACAGTTACAGTACCAACGGGTGCAACTTACAATTATATTAACGTACTTAATACCGGTACTGCTTTAATGGGAAGTAGCGCTAATAAATTTATACCCATCTTCAGCCCAACAAAAACCAGTATTGGAACCGGCGATTTTGCTGCGAAGGTAGATTTTGCAACAGGAACCAACCCTTTTTCTATAGCAATTGGTGATATAGATGGGGATGGTAAACCCGATTTGGCAATAGCTAATAGTGGTTCAAATACTGTTTCTGTATATCGCAATATAAGCAGCACGGGAAGTATTGTCGCGGGTTCATTTGCTGCAAAAGTAGATTTTACAACAGGTTCTTTGCCATATGCTGTAGCGATTGGCGATTTGGATGGGGATGGTAAACCCGATTTGGTCGTGGCTAATAATATTTCAAACACTTTATCTGTATTACGCAATACAAGTAGTAGTGGCAGTATTGGTTCGGGTTCATTTGCTGCGAAAGTAGATTTTGCAACTGGAATTAGTCCTATTTCTGTATCGATTGGCGATTTGGATGGGGATGGTAAACTCGATTTAGCGGTGGCTAATAATCATTCAAACACAGTATCTGTATTACGGAATACAAGTAGCAGTGGTAGTATTGGTTCGGGTTCATTTGCTGCAAATGTAGATTTAACAACAGGAACTTCTCCTAGGTCGGTAGCGATTGGCGATTTAGATGGGGATGGCAAGCCTGATTTGGTGACGGCTAATTACAACCCAAATACTGTATCTGTACTACGCAATACAAGTAGCTCGGGAAGTATTGGTTTAGGTTCATTTGCTGCAAACGTAGATTTTGCAACAGGAACTACCCCCACTAGTGTAGCGATTGGGGATTTGGATGGGGATGGCAAGCCCGATTTGGCGGTAGCTAATAATATTGCAAATACGGTATCTGTGTTCCGTAATACAAGCAGCAGCGGTAGTATTGGTTCAGGTTCATTTGCTGCAAAGGTAGATTTTACAACAGGAACTAACCCTTATAATGTAGCGATTGGGGATTTGGATGGGGATGGCAAGCCCGATCTTGCGGTGGCTAATTATAATTCAAATTCTGTATCTATATTACGAAATACAAGCAGCAGTGGCAGTATTGTTTCGGGCTCATTTGCTACAAATGTAGATTTTACGACAGGAGCTTCATCTTATGCTGTAGCGATTGGTGATTTGGATGGGGATGGTAAACCTGATTTGGCTGTGTCTAATTTAAGTGACAACAGTGTGTCAGTTATAAGGAATAATCCACAATATCCTCCCACCATCAATTCTTTTACACCTACATCGGGTAATGTAGGTAGTTTGGTAACCATAACGGGAACGAACTTATCTAGTCCAACGGGTTTAACGATTGGAGGAGTATCGGCTATACCCATCAGTAATACAGGTACAAGTTTAGTAGCGATGGTGATGCCGGGTGCGACCACAGGAGCAGTTAGTGTTACAACTGCCGGAGGTACTGCTAATGGTACGGGTAATTTTACGGTAACAGCAAGCCAAGCCCCCAATACCCAACAGGGCAGTAAACTGGTTGGTACAGGTGCTGTAGGTGCCCCACCAACTCATGGATGGTCAGTAAGCCTCAGTGCTGATGGTAATACCGCCATAGTGGGGGGATTTGCTGACAATAGCGGTTCCGGAGCGGCATGGGTATATACCCGATCCGGTGGTAGTTGGAGCCAGCAGGGCAGTAAACTGGTAGGTACGGGTGCTGTTGGTAACCCAAATCAAGGATATTCAGTAAGCCTTAGTGCTGATGGTAATACCGCCATAGTGGGGGGATACGGTGACAATGGCGGTGCCGGAGCAGCATGGGTGTTCACCCGAAGCGGTGGTAGTTGGAGCCAGCAGGGCAGTAAACTGGTAGGTACGGGTGCTGTAGGTAATGCACAGCAAGGAGTATCGGTAAGCCTTAGTGCAGATGGTAATACCGCCATAGTGGGGGGATTTACTGACAATAGCTATACCGGAGCAGCATGGGTATATACCCGATCTGGTGGTAGTTGGAGCCAACAAGGCAGTAAACTGGTAGGTAGGGGTGCTAGAGGTAGTGCAGGACAGGGAAACTCAGTAAGCCTTAGTGCCGATGGTAATACCGCCATAGTAGGGGGATATACTGACAATATCAATGCAGGAGCGGCATGGGTATATACCCTAAGCGGAGGTAGTTGGAGCCAACAGGGCAGTAAACTGGTAGGTACGGGTGCTGGAGATATTGCAGCTCAAGGATATTCAGTAAGCCTCAGTGCCGATGGTAATACCGCCATAGTGGGGGGACCTACTCACAATAGCAATGCAGGAGCGGCATGGGTATATACCCGAAGCGGTGGTAGTTGGAGCCAACAGGGCAGTAAACTGGTAGGTACGGGTGCTGTAGGTAGTGCAGGACAAGGAGTATCAGTAAGCCTCAGTGCCGATGGTAATACTGCCATAGTGGGGGGAAATAATGACAATAATGGTGCCGGAGCAGCATGGGTATATACCCGATCTGGTGGTAGTTGGAGCCAACAGGGCAGTAAACTGGTAGGTACGGGTGCTGTGGGTGGTGCATATCAAGGAACCTCAGCAAGCCTTAGCGCTGATGGTAATACCGCCATAGTGGGAGGGAACAATGACAATAACGGTGCCGGAGCAGCATGGGTATATGTGTATGCGCCACCTACCATTACCACCTCAGGTACATTGGCAGCTGTGAATACAACTTATGGAATAGCTTCTACGAATACCAGCTTTATAGTAAATGCCAATGGACTAACAGATAATCTAGTAGTAACTGCTCCAACGGGTTATCAAGTATCAACAAGTGCAGGTAGTGGATTTGCAAGTTCAGTTAATGTAACTCCAAGTAGAGGTACGGTAACCTCAACTACTATTTTTGTAAGAATCCCAAGTACCACAGCTGTGGGTACATATACCGGTAATGTGGTTTGTAGCAGTACAGGGGCAACATCACAAAATGTGGCAACTGCTAGTAGTATTGTTTCCGCTGCTGCATTAACAATTACTGCTAATAATGCAAATAAAAATTACGGTTCAACATTAAGTGGGGCAGCAGGCAGTACATCATTTACATCGAGCGGACTTGTAAACAGTGAGACAATTGGAAGTGTAACGGTTGCATATGGAACCGGTGCTGCAGCTACCGCCAGTGTTGGAACTTATACGGGTAGTGTAACACCAAGTGCAGCTACCGGTGGAACATTTACAGCGAGTAACTATAACATTACTTATGCAACGGGTAATATCGTTGTTGGCCAAGCTACATTAACAATTACAGCGAGTGCTGCCAGTAAAACTTATGGAACGGTAGCTAGCTTAACGGCGTATACAACAAGTGGATTAGTTGGTACTGATGCAGTAAGTGGGTTAACATTATCGAGTACAGGATCACCATCCGCAGCAACAGTAGGCAGTTATGATATTGTGCCAAGTGGAGCTACAGGAACAGGATTAACTAATTATGCGATCACATATACTAATGGCACCTTAACAGTTAACCCGGCGCCATTAACGATTACGGCCGTTAATCAAGTAAAATGTTTTGGATTAAATTATATGCTACCTACAAATGGATATAGTGTAAGTGGATTATTAATGGCAGATGGAGTGAGTGCTGTTACCCTTACTAGTAGCGGTTCTCCAAGTGCTGCTGCTGCAAATACATATCCGATTGTACCCAGTGCTGCAACAGGAACAGGACTGAGTAACTATAGTATTACCTATAATAATGCAACCCTAACCGTAAACCCAGCACCATCACCGAGTACTATTACATTACCTAGTCTTGTATGTACAGGATCGGGCTATACACTTACGAATAGTTTATCGGGAGGTGTATGGTCGAGCAGTAACATGGGAGTAGCTACCATTAATGCCAGTGGTGGACTAGTAACACCGGTATCTCAGGGTAATACAACTATCAGCTATGTGGTAACGAACAATTTTGGTTGTTTAGGAACAGTTACTGCATTACTGCCGGTATTAAGCACACCGGTAAAACCAGTTATTACAAGAGACTTTAGCGGGAACTTAAATAGTAGTTATAGTGGGGTAAATATTTGGTACAATGCAAGCAACCAACAAACAGTGAGTGGAGTAAGCAGTTCAAGCTATAACCCTAAGGCGACTATAAGGGTACAGGTACAGGGTAATAATGGCGGTTGTATAGGCCCATGGAGTGATGAGTTTGTATATACCACAAGTAGTATTGCGATCTTATATCCGAACCCGGCAAAGAGTTATACGTTGGCATCGATAGTGAGTGATAGAGCACAAAGTATCACCCTACAACTTACTGATATTGCAGGTAAACTGTTGCAAGAGATACCGGTTACATTAAGTACCGGACAAAATACGGTTCGTATCAATACGGCAACTTTAGCAAGAGGATCCTATATGCTGGTGATTAAGGGAAGTGGGGTAACATATATGCAGTTTGTGAAAGAATAGTCGGAGAGACGGGGAGTCCGGGAGTCCGAGTATTAATGTCACTCTGAGCTTGCTTGCAAAGACAAAGGCATGGTCGAAGGGTAATATTTAGATGAATTAAAAAAAAGTATTATGAAAAAGATAGTTATATATTTTTTTGCAACAGTTACCATAAATGGTGTTGCTAAATCACAAAATAGTGTACTGACCCTGTCTCTTATACACATCTGACTC
>CABHOW010000009.1 GCA_902168225.1 uncultured Flavihumibacter sp.
CGCTTTTTTCTCATAATTATTAAAGATTGAACCCCTTAAAATTTAATAGTATGAAAAATTACCTTAATAACATTATGCTATTGTTACTATTTGCAACAGTAGCTACAGCCCAGTCCCGGAAAATTTCGACAAAACGTTATAATCAGGATTTCGCACTTCAAAATACTGCATATGCTTCAATTCCGATGTTTCATGTTTTTACTAATTACTCGCAGATGAACCACTTTTTTAAACCTGCCATTATCAGTGAAGGCAATGCTGCTCAGGTAATCAGTAGTAAAGACTTCGTGAACCAGTTTATAGTGGCTATCTCAGGCTCAAAATCAAGTAAAACCAAGCCAGTTATTACCACTGTGCAGTCTAAGAATAATAGTCTGTATGTATATTATGAAGAAGTAAAATCATTAGATGCAGATAAGTCGGCAGTTGTGGCAGTAACAAAAGATGATTTTAAAGAAATTGTTTTTGTAGATAGAGTTTCTAATAGCCAGAAAAGAATTTATTATAACGATATACCACCAACAGTAGCCAAAATAGTACTATCATATTTAGATATGCCCGCAGCAGAAACGTATAAACATGAATATCAGATTTCGATAGATGAAATGGGCGAGGTGATTGTAGTAAAAGATGTGAACGGTGAAATCGTTAATCGAACTGATTTTATTGTTTCGGAGAAAAACTTTGAAAACTTAAAAGCCAATACAATTAATTTAGATAATGGCGGAGAAAAAATAGACCGTAGCTTGGTATATGGTAAAAATTACAGAGAAATATTATTGTTAGATGATTCTAATCGGGTAGTGTATTCATTAACCTGGGATAATATGAATCAGGTGAACGAGTCCACCCGAAAGTTTGTGCAAGACATAGAAAGTCTGGTACCTGAGAAAGCCATTAGTTTTAAGAAAAGCAGTGAGACACAGGTCGCCAAAAATTAATAGCTGACTATTTATTATTCATTAAATTCATACAATCATGGAAACCGGGAAAATAGTAAGAGAGGTGAATTATATTATTATTCACAATCTTGATGCACAAGAGGCGTATTCAGATGCAGCAGGCAATGTAGAGAATGATGATTTGCGCAATGCTATGCTTGATGAAGCAGAAAGGAGAGGCGCTTATGCCAGAGAGTTGCAGCGTGAAATTAATGATTTAGGCGAAGAGGTAGCAGATGATACCAGTGCAGGAGCCGGATGGCGTAGAATATGGCTCGAAATTAAGGATATATTTACCGAAAAGGATGATACGGCCATTGTGGAAGAATGCAAAAAAGCCGATGATGAAACAGTGATTGCATACGATACCATATTGCAGATTGGTGACGGCTTTTTGCCCTCAAGAGTCTTTAATATTATCCGGCAACAACGAAAAGAAATAGGCTTGACTTATCAAGCCCTTTTAAAGTTTCATGAAGTAAAGGTTGAGCACTCAGTGGAACATTAATCAGGGTTTAAAAACGATTTTCCCTGTTTGTACTTTTTCAATTTCGGCTCTGTTCATTAATTCGGCACGCGAACCACCCTCTACAAACATAAGAGCCTGGTCATCATAGTGTTTACTCATAACATTACCCGATTGGCCTGTGGGCAGTACACTTCTGCCATGCTCAGGGTTGGCAAAATCGACAATCCTACGTAGAGCAGGTCCATAGCTTACTTCATAGATACCTGTGGAGTCAATCGGAAAATCTAAATTATTGATGGTTTCTCGTCCTCCCGGTGCAGGGAATGGCCCGACATTAAAGAATTTTCCGACTACTGGTAAGATACCTAACGGGTGTTTGTGGGTAAGTGTATGCACTTTTTTCCATTGCCATTGGTTAATATCATTACCTAATTGTTTTTCAAGACTTGCTACTGCCTCATTCAACGATTTGGTCAGCATTTGCCGACGGGTTTCCCGCTCTTTGGTATGAATATTATCCCACCACGGAGAGTCTTCTTTCTTTATCAGCGCTATCATGTTTCTTTTGAAATTGACATTGTTCTCGAAAGTCTCAAAAACCTCATTACCCAATTCGTCTTTAACTGTATTTACAAAGATATAATACAGAAAGCGATAGAAAATAGTAGGTTCAACCTCTTCTAAACCATGAGAACCACCCCAGGGAATGAGTTTTCCTATTGATTGTTTAGCCAATGGAGATAATTCTTCTGCAAATATGATAGGGATAATATCTTTTAATAATCCTTTATAATTGGGGGAGGTTACATCGTTGATTACTTTTCGTAATTCTTCTTGTGTCCAGTCTTTTTTATCTGTCAATAACAGTTGTTCAATGCGTTTAGCTCTGTCTCCTGGCACATAATAACCGGGTACTAATCCACCTCCCATATCAGCAGGTTGGTTATTAGCAGTATATAAGATTCCTCGCTGAGGATTTAGAATCTGTGGGTTTTGAGAGAAATCATACCAGCCAGTAGGGTCGTCGTTGCCGGTAGAACCATCTAAAATCAGCATTGGATTTACATTTGCCGGTCGTTTAGGCAATTTTGCTGCTGCCCACCAGGCAATATTCCCTTCGGTATCAGCCCACATGAAATTTAATCCCGGAGCAGTTAAAGCACTTACAGCTTTATGTGCTTCAGTAACATTTTTAGCATGGGCTAAATCGTAGAAAATCTCTAAAAAATGGCTCGGGAATTGATTAAAAACCCACCACATAGCAATAGGGTCTTTCTGGTCGGCCATTTTATCAAAACTATCGTTCATCAGAATTCCGTGACGGGAACTTTTAATCGGTAGTTTTACATCTGCTCCGTCTTTTACTTTGATTATTTCTTCATAAACCTTCAAATCTTCCCAATGATCTTTGTACCAGACCTGATTCGGATTTTGCGGATTAGCTTTTTCCCTGAAAAAATCCACATCATCGTTTTCAAACATGGTTAATCCCCAACCGCCGTATTGCGAATGCCCCAAAGCTGCCAGAGGGGTTCCGGCCAGGAAATTGCCATAGAATCTGAATCCGGGACATTCAAGATGTGCTTCATACCAGACTGATGGCTGTGAGAAAGCAATATGAGTATCGTTAGCTAAAATCGGTTTTCCGGATTTTGTTTTGGTGCCACTTAGTACCCAACCATTGGAGCCATGATAAGGTGGGAAGGGAGCAGTTGTTTCGATAGAGGCTAATTGATTGGCCATTATAGCCAGACTTTTAGCTACTTTCGCAGCAGAATCTTTCGCTTGTACAGATATAGTAGGTTCACCTTTAGGCCATTGAGACCATACATCCTTCAGATAGGTATCACCATATTTGGTATGGATATAGGTAGCAATAGATTCAGACCGGAAAGCCTCTGCAAAGGTAAAACCCATATAGCCTGCAATGATATAAGTATCTTCTAATGTGAAAGGAGTTTTTGGAATGCCCGCCAAAGAAAATTCAAGCGGCATTTTGCCTTGTTCAATATAGGCATTAATACCTTTGACATAGGCTTGTGAGGCTTTTACAAAAGGTGCATCGGGGTTCTTTTTTACCAAAGAATCTATTGTCCATTTAGCGTGTTTACGAAAACCAAGAGTACGGAAAAATTTATCTGATGGAATTGCATCCTTGCCAAAAAGTTCAGCTAATTTTCCATCAGCCAGCCTTCGGATAAGTTCCATCTGGAAAAGTCGGTCTTGCGCATGTACATATCCGAAAGCATAAAATAAATCTTCTTCGTTTTGTGCATAGATGTGCGGAACACCATAGTCATCATACAAAACCTCAACCGGATTTTTCAGACCTTTCAGGTTTAACTCTGTATTTAAATCAGGTTTGAAACTATTAAGCCAGAAGAAAATGCCCACGCCTATTGCAATAACAAGTATTAATACACCAATTAATATTTTTTTAAGTAGCTTCATAGGTATTAGAGATAAAGATTTGCTATACAATGCTTTCCGCTTCTATCAGGCAGGCAATTTAAAAAAAAACTTTTATAAAGCGTATGAAAGGTTAATTCATATTGGAGAACCTGTTTAAACTTATTTCTTTGGATTAGAAAATGGTACATTTTGGCTGCGACTGCTTCATTTATTTTCACCGTAGCTCTGCTACGATTCAAATAAATGAATTGTCTCGCTCAAAATCTACTCATTTTCATCAATAAATTAAAAGTTTAAACAGGTTCAGAATATAAAACAAAATGCTGAAATTTGAGGACTCAAAAAGCCATCAGGCATTGATTGTATAAACCAATACCACCGAATGAAAATCTTTCAGAGACTAAGCGATAATTCTTTACCTATACAGTGGCATCATCTTTTGTTTTATATTCTATTAGTAGCTGTTATCCCTCACACAGGTTTTTGGTTTGATTTAAACAATGACTGGCCCCGCTGGTCTTATTACGCCGTTGAGCATGGCCTAAGTCAAATCTATAATTCTGATACCAACTATATGCCATTTTATCTGCATGGATTGTATTGGTTTGGTAAACTGCAAGGAAGCAAAGAACTCATTTATGCCAATAGCTATCAGCTTAAATATTTTTTCTTATTATTTGATTTTGGTTGTGCTTTGTCACTGGCCTGGGCACTGCGCAAATATTATTCGGTCAAATTTGTTGAGTATCTCTTATTATTCAATTTAGGCTATTTGTATTGTACAGTAATCTGGGGGCAATTAGACAGTGTACCTACCACTACCGTAGTTTTAGGAATCATCTGTCTTTATGAAAGAAAAATGCTTTGGGCAGCTTTCTTCTGTACTCTCTCCATTTATGTAAAATTACAGGCTATCATATTTGTGCCGTTCTTTCTGATCCTTCTGATATATCAGTTCGCACAAAAGTTTGATAAATGGCTTTTAGTAAAAATGTTAGGTATTTCTTTGCTTACCCAGTTATGGTTATTAAGTCCGTTTATATGGGGAGGTACCTTCTGGAATTTCGTCAAAGTGGTAAGAGAATCAGTCGGTTTTTTCCCGAGAGTATCATGGAATGCTTATAACTTATGGTATCTTTTGATAAAAGAAGACCCGAATTTTTTGAATGATACCTTAGCTTTTGCAGGATTAACCTACAAAAAATGGGGCTTTCTGCTGTTCTTTGGGTTGTCGGCTTTAGTATTCATTCCACTTTTATTCAGAACGTATATTTTAGTCTGGTTCAAAAAAAAGGCAGACATCGACTATTATGCTTTAATATGGCTTACTGCTGCAACCATTGCCACACTATTCTTTTTTGTGAACACTCAAATGCACGAAAGGTACTCCTACCCTGCCATTGCATTGTATTTTGCTTATGCACTTATTAGTGGGAGATATTCACTTTTTGCCTTGATTTCAGTGGCACATTTAGCCAATGTGGATGGTATGAATAAATATTTTGGGTTAAATCCGTTTAAACCTGAATATACAGCCCTTCTGTTTGGCTTGATTCTACTTATTTCTTTTGCTAAACTATTTATCCTGACAAAAGACATACGACCGGAATATGCCAGACAAGCGAATATATAATGTGTTACTATTTGGTTAAATTGCGTCATAGTATTGATTTATGAACTTATAGGCATTCACCCTAACTACATGCTAGTAGATTCAAAAGTCTCAGAAGGAAAGCGCATTGAGATTTGGGCAAAAGACAAACCACTACATTCATACTCATTTGACTTAGATGAACTCGAAGAAGATGCGCTTGTTAAGCTAGCCTTTGATGACGCCTTAGGAACACTCACAGAAGCTTCGTTCCCAGAAGAACTAG
>CABHOW010000010.1 GCA_902168225.1 uncultured Flavihumibacter sp.
AGATCTACACTATCCTCTTCGTCGGCAGCGTCAGATGTGTATAAGAGACAGGTAAAATTCTCAATTTTATAATCCCTTAACCCGAATTCGATACCCTGAATGTCCAAAACATCTATTATACCTTTGTATACCTGTAGGAATAACCTTTATGTAGTTGAGATATACTATGTACGGATACTCCTTAAACGTGGATTCAATTATTTTATTTTTAATAACAGACGAAAAAAAATTAAAGCTATGTCTCGTTTACTAACAGGCATTGTATTAATCGCAGTTGCTTTCCTGAGTGCATGCTCGGGTAGCCACCACGCGTCGAGTTCAAAGGGGTACCTAAAAAGTAGTGCCCCACAGAACAACCCTAATGCAAACAACGCCTACACCCCGGCTAACTCAGCTCCTTCTATTGATAAGAGCCAGTACATACCCTTTTCGAGGGAGCTGCAAATGAAACTGTCAGCATATAATGTAGATGTTAAAAGGGTACAATTTTATATCGATCAGAAACTGGTTCTTACACGTAACCTCGATAGTGCAAAGGCAGAAGTAAAATCAGGCACTATTAGTTTTACTAATGGCAAACTCATTAATGAAATCATTATACCGGCGTATACACCCGGCGTAGTAGAGTCGGCAGATATGAATGGCATCAGAGTAAGTTTTGAAAATGGAAATTCCTTCTTATTTGTACCGGCAGAAGATGAAGATAAATTTGTAGTAGCAGGTAATAATTGGGATAATGGTACAGTAGAGGTAGTTTACGACAAAGGTATTTACCGTGCATCCAGTGGCTCTCCAAATATTAGTGTAGCCGATGTGCGTTTAGTGGTGAAGCTTACCGATGTAAATAAGAATGACAAGAAAACCCGTACCCTACCCGGCAGGAAATTGGGTTTATAAATTTTTGATCCTTGCCGTATGAGCCCCCGACGTTTTCATCGGGGGTTTTTATTTTCTAAAATCAAATAGTGTAGCGGTAAAAACAGCTCTTTCCCGCTTCTTAAATATAACCCCCCAATTACCTTTATAACGCAGAACTTTAGGTACCAGTAGATCATCTACTCTGGTCATCTCTACTTCCATATTTACATCAAAATCATATACGCCGGCTTTATAGCTTAAGCTGTAGTTTCGGGCCAATACTTCTAGTGTTTTCATGTCGAACCAAGTAACCATCTGATCCACCACCACTTTATCATCACTGAGAAAACTGAGATTTTCTTTAGGGGTGATGGAAAAAACATATGCTAGTGTACCCTTGAATTCGACAATATCTAAGCGATAATCGTACAAACGATGTGCGCGATCATCATATAGATCCAGCTTATCACCTATAAAAGGAATACCCGGTATTTTTTTCCCGGGGTTAAAAAATAACATTTTTAATTGCTCTTTGTGCTTGTCCATTCCTTTTTTATCGGATAGACTTCTCATACGTCCTTTAACGATATTGTCTTCGCCACAAATAGTGCCTTTAGTAAAAAATAAAGAAGCATAGAGCTCCGGAGTTGTGTAGTTATAATTTTTTTTAGCATCGTAAAAATCACCCGTTGTTTTTTCTTCCAACACTTCCATCGTTCTACAACCGTTAACCCTATTTTGTTTTGTTTTACTTAATAATGAAGCCTGAACAGCCCCTTTTTTATCCAGCATCTCGATACTGTTATATGCAGAAAAACCCAATACACGAAGGTTACGAAAGGCTTTATAAAAACTAGTATCCTCCTTTATTTGAGCGAGAAGACGCTTATAATCGAAGTTATTTCTGACCACTACCTCCGATAAAGTAAATCGTTTTTCGCCGATAACGACAGTAGTATCCTGTCCAAAAATTTTCCCGTATGCAACTAAGCAGAGTAAAAAAAGTACTTGTTTCGTCATTTAGCAAAACTCATTTTGTAATCCACTTTTATTTTCCCTTTACTGATATCATTAAGTTTACCCTGTAACATTTTCTTACGCAAGGGTTTTAAATAGTCAATAAAAAGTTTCCCTTCAATATGATCGTATTCATGTAATATGACCCTGGCAGTTATACCGGAAAAAGTATTAACATGTTCAACGAAGTTTTCATCTAAAAATCGAATCGTTACATTTTCGCCCCGAATGATATCTTCTCTAATTTTAGGGATACTTAAGCAACCCTCATTATATGCCCACTCATTACCTGAAATTGCTTCTACTTGCGCATTAATAAATACCTGCTTAATACCGGGGGCATCGTTGTATTGCTGCTTTTCTTCTTCCTCCATATGCTCATGAATTTGCATGCTATCAATTACAAACAAACGAATATCCTTACTTACCTGTGGGGCAGCCAAGCCAACTCCATTGCTGGCGTACATCGTTTCCCACATATCTTCTATAAATTTATCTAAGCCGGGATAATCAGGAACTATATCTTTCGCTACTTTTCTTAAAACAGGGGCACCATATGCAACGATCGGAAGTATCATTCAACTTTTTTAAGAGTGCAAAGGTACATGTTCAATCTGGAATCATCAATCTACAATTTTCAATAGAAATACCGACTCCAAATTAAAGATTACAGATTACTAATTTCTGTTGGCCAAATATTCCTGCAATAGCATTACAGCGGCTATTTGATCGATATTCCCTTTTATGCGACGATCTTTTTTCTTCATTCCCATATCTACCATGGCTCGTACAGCCATCTTGGAGGAATACCGTTCGTCTACCTTTTTCACCGGTATGTTTGGAAAATTTTTTTGTAAAGATGCAATAGCTTTATGTACCAGTGAGGTAGCATGAGTAGGTGTATCATCTAAGTTCAGCGGTTCTCCTATTAAAAAAAGTTCCACTGTTTCTGTACTGCAATATTTTTTTAAATAGGAAATAAAATCTTTTGTATCAATGGTGTCTAATGCTGTAGCAATAATTTGCAAGGGATCAGTAACTGCCAATCCGGTTCTTTTTCCGCCATAATCTATACAAATAATGCGCGCCATTTACCACCTGTATTGTAGAAATAAAGAAATAATTACTAGTACCCCAAAAACTACACTGGCAATTCCATTCGAGGTCATAAATGCAATATTCACTTTGCTCAAATCATGGGGCTTCACAAGGCGATGTTGGTAAATAAGCATACCAATAAACACTATTGTAGCTATCCAATACACCCAAAAAAAATGACCATACCAGCCTGCAATAATGATTAATATGCCAGAAACAAAGTGAAGTAGCTCAGATACATGCAATGCCTTTTTTTTACCCAATGCAACGGGAATAGAATGAAGTGTATGCTGCTTATCGAAACCTTCATCCTGTAGGGCATAAATAATATCAAAACCACTTACCCAACAGATAACCGCAAAGGAAAAAAACAAAGGTAGCCAATCAAAAACGCCTGTTATAGCCAAATAAGCACCTATTGGTGCCAATGATAAACCGACTCCCAATACTAAATGACATAAAGCAGTGAATCTTTTTGTATAACTATAAAAAAGAATAACGAATAAGGCGATAGGTGAGAGGTAAAAGCAGATAGGATTAATGAAGTAGGTAGCTACTATAAATAGTAAACAATTGGCTATCGTAAATCTTAGGGCAGCAGAAGGAGCAATAATACCCGCCGGAATTTCACGGATCGCGGTACGGGGGTTAAGTGCATCAAAATTACGATCAAGATATCGATTGAAGGCCATAGCGGCGCTTCGCGCCGTAACCATACAAACCAATACCAACAAAAATTTAATACCTATCTCCTGCCCCATTAAAATGCGAAGCGATGACCCTTTCTTTACCACTCCCAAAAAAAATCCTATACAAGCGAATGGCAAAGCAAAAATCGTGTGCGAAAACTTTACTAAACTTAAATATTTTTTCATGCAAAAAAGCTTCTATTATAATTTTCTAGTTACTGATAATTTGTCTGCTATCTGCTAAGCTTTTACCTTCTACCCTCTACCTTACACCCTACACCTTACCCCTACACCCAAACACCAACTCCCATAATACAATTCCTGCCGATACAGAAATATTCAAAGAATGCTTCATACCCATCTGCGGAATTTCAATACATCCATCGCAAATAGATAACACTTCATTACTCACCCCTTCCACTTCGTTTCCGAAAACTACAGCAATTTTATCGGCATCCGTTTCTAATTTTTCTAAAGAAATACTCCCCTCTACCTGCTCAATTGCATATACTCGATACCCCTCCCCCTTCAACCTACTTATAACTTCTACCGTTGATGGCGAATATTCCCACTGCACGGTTTCTGTTGCTCCCAATGCAGTTTTATGAATATCTCTATGGGGTGGTTGTGGCGTAAATCCGCATAAATAAATAGCTTCTACTAAAAAAGCATCTGCAGAACGAAAAACACTTCCTACATTGTGCATACTGCGAATATTATCGAGTACCACTACAATTTTATTTTTATCAGCTTTTTTAAATCCATCAACCGTTTTGCGGTTAAGTTCCTCCATCGTCCATTTACGCATAGGGCAAAGGTAAATCCATCCACGCATATAACCTTTTAGGCTTTTTCTTACTATTTCATGCTTATCATGAGAAAAACCAATAAAATGCCCGATTCAGTGGGATTGCATCTTGGCCTAGCAGTAGGATTAATTTTCCACATTAACCCGGAAGAAGGAGGAGCGTTCGGGAGCCTTGCTATATTTGTTCGCTATGGCTAAAAGTGGTAACGATACACCTTTAATGCAGCAGCATCGGGCAATTAAGCAAAAATATCCGGACGCTGTTTTATTATTTAGAGTGGGCGATTTTTATGAAACATTCGGGGAAGATGCGATTATAGCGGCACGGGTATTGGGCATTACGCTTACCAAAAGAAATAATGGAGCTGCCGCTTCCAGCGAATTGGCAGGCTTCCCGCATCATGCACTTGATACCTATTTACATAAACTCGTAAAAGCGGGGTATCGGGTGGCCATCTGCGATCAGTTAGAAGATCCTAAAAATGTAAAAGGTATTGTAAAAAGAGGGGTTACTGAAATGGTAACACCGGGTGTAGCTACGAATGATAAATTACTTGAATTTAAGAGCAATAATTTTTTAGCTGCTATACACTATACAGAACAGCAAACCGGTATTGCTTTACTCGATATTTCAACTGGTGAATTTTTTGTTGCACAGGGTAATGAAGAATACACCGATAAACTACTACAGAGCTTGCAACCGGCCGAAGTGATCTTTCAAAGAAGCTATCAAAAACAATTTAAAGAAACTTATGGCACGCGCTTCTATACCTATACGATGGAAGCCTGGATTTTCGAGGAAGTTTTTGCTACCGAAAATTTACTTAAGCATTTTCAAACACATTCGCTGAAAGGCTTCGGTATAGAAGGTTTTACTGCAGCTATTGTGGCTGCCGGTGCCATCCTATATTATTTAAAAGAAACAGAACACCCCAATCTGCAACATATTACAGGCATTCATAGAATTGAAAGGGATGATTTTTTATGGATGGATCGTTTTACCATTCGGAACTTAGAATTATTACCCGGAGGTGCACGCGATCAGCAAAGTTTATTAGATACTATAGATCATACAGTAAGCGCCATGGGTGCCCGCTTACTAAAAAGATGGATGGCTTTTCCGCTCAAAGATATTCGAAGTATCAATGAGCGATTGGAAACCGTTGAATATGCCATATTACATACTGATTTACGCAGTTCCTTAGCACAGTCGATTAAACAATGTGGAGATATAGAAAGATTAGTAAGTAAGATCCCTTTGCGCAAAATTAATCCCCGCGAAGTAATGCAAATTGCAAAAGGATTAGAACAAATAGTTATCATCAAAAATAAATTAGCCACTACTGCAACCGATTTTTTACGAAGGGCAGGTGATGCACTAAATCCATGTACACATATTTATCAAAAAATAATAGCTGAAATTGAAGATCTACCCCCTATTGCTTTACATAAAGGTGGTGTCATCAAAAAGGGGATTCATGAAGAACTTGATCAACTGAGAGCAATTGCCAGTGGAGGAAAAGAATATTTAGTCAATATTCAACAAAGAGAAGCGGAGAGAACAGGGATCAGCTCTCTGAAAATTAGTTATAACAGTGTATTCGGTTATTATTTAGAAGTTACTAACGCCCATAAAAATAAAGTTCCTGCCGATTGGATTCGGAAACAAACACTTACAAATGCTGAACGATATATAACACCTGAACTCAAAGAGTATGAAGAAAAGATAACAGGGGCGGAAGATAAAATACTACAAATTGAAGCTAACCTATACAACGAGCTATTACATGCCTTACAAGATTATATCGCACCGATTCAAACAAATGCTCAGGTACTGGCAGCTATAGATTGTTTATTATGTTTTGCCGAAAACGCCATTCAATACAATTACAAAAAACCGCAATTACACGATGGCTTTGCGCTGCGTATTGAAGCAGGCCGACATCCCGTAATAGAGCGGCATTTACCGGCAGGAGAAAATTATGTATCGAATGATATTACCCTCGACCCCGATGGAGAACAGATCATCATTCTTACCGGACCCAATATGAGTGGTAAGAGTGCTTTACTCCGGCAAACAGCCATTATTACTTTATTAGCGCATATGGGCAGTTTTGTACCCGCAGATTCTGCTTTCATTCCCCTTACCGATAAAATTTTTACAAGGGTGGGTGCCAGTGACAATTTAAGTGGGGGTGAATCTACTTTTATGGTTGAGATGAATGAAACGGCCAGTATCATCAATAATATGAGTAGCCGAAGCTTAATATTATTAGATGAAATTGGTAGAGGTACAGCTACTTATGATGGCATTTCTATTGCCTGGAGTATGGTTGAATATATTCATAATCATGCTGCCAAACCTAAAACACTTTTTGCCACGCATTATCATGAGCTTAATGAATTAGAAGATATATTATCACGTGTTCGAAACTACCATATCACGCATAAGGAAGTAGCGAATAAAATTATTTTCTTACGCAAATTAGCGACCGGTGGCAGTACGCATAGCTTCGGAATCCAAGTGGCTAAAATGGCCGGAATGCCCCCACAATTAATAGATAGGGCCAATGCCATTTTGCGTCAACTGGAACAGCAACACGTGAAAGAAGATGGCACTAATACTACAACAGATCATTTACGCAAAGTAACCGCACCTCAAATGCAACTATCTATTTTTGATGCACATTCCCAAACATTTGAAGATATTCGTAAGAAGTTAACAGAAATCGATATCAATAGATTAACCCCGGTTGAAGCATTGATGAAATTAAATGAGATCAAAGAGCTCCTCAAATAAATTTAATCAACAGCAGCATAATCGGCTAAATACAGGTATGGAGCTGTAAGCTTGCCGTTTGTGAGTATGGTTGCCCCTTCAATAATAGGGGAGCCGCCTTTTCTGATATCATCTAATACATATTTTATCAATTGTTCTCCAAAATATCTACTGGCATCTCGTGGGAGTTCGTTAGGCAAATTACCTACCGCCATTATATCAACCGTATTTCTTGCATAAGGTGCTGTTTTTTCACCGGTATTTTTATCAACCCCATAAACAGGATTAACTATGGTAGCGTCACCTATATTACAGGGAACGCTCCCGCCCCTATCGTCGGTGATATCAGCAATAGTATGCATTTTAAATCGAGGGTTTTTAAGCGTATCCATCGAAAACAAGCGAGGAATATCTTCATTCCAATACACCCCATTCATTAAAATATCTGCTTCAAAACAATAAGGTTCAAAAATGCAATGGTATTGTTGTGGATGGGTATGAAAATCATCTCTACTATATTTTTTTGTTGCTTTATGTTGATAGAGATCTGCTCCCTTCAAATGTACATAAACCGGGTACTCAAATGTCTTTTGTAAAAATTCATCGGGTTCTATTTCTTGCACATCCATGAGGTTCATAATTTCAAGGATACCATGTGCCACTCTGCCACTCCCTGTAACGGCAATTTTTATAGGCGGCAATTTTAGTCCGAAATAAGTATGAATAAGAGTACGATAATCTTTGATATGGAATACCCTACCTAATTCAAAAGTGCCTGTTCTTTTTCCATAAGCCATAATTCCATTATGGGCGCCTACGATTCCGGCAAAAAAACCAAATCCGATGATCCGTTGCCCATCTCTATGTTCCAAACATTCATAATCGATCAATGTGTTCTTATTGATCACCAATTGTTGCATTAATAACCGATTATAGGATTGTTTTTTCTTGGTATGTGAGAAGAACATATATCGCTTCCCCGGTATTAATTGTTTGATGGGCACTTCTTTAATTCCGAGTAATAAATTACATGCGCTGAGATCATCACCCACCCTAATTCCTGCCTGTATATATTCTTCATCCTTATAACATCTATCGGCCGAAGGTTCAACAATGATCGAAATGTCTTCAAAATTTTTTGTAAGCCATTTACATTGTGCCGGGGTAAGTGCTACTCTATTATCTGCGGGGGTTTTCCCTTCTTTTATCAGTCCAATCCGAAGCATTCGTTAGTTTTGCGCAAGATAGTGAATAGACGGGAGACGGGAGACGATAGACTGTTAATTCATAATTCTTAATTCTTAATTCATAATCCCTATCTAGTAACTTTTATGACAATTTTCGAACTATATAATATCCCCTTAAGTTTCACCCCTGATCAAACAGCGGTGAAGAAAATATTTTATACGTTAAGTAAAAAATATCATCCCGATTTTGCCGGAGATAGCACCGAAGAAGAGAAGCAAGTATTATTGGAAAAATCTGCGATGGTCAATAAGGCTTTGAAAATTTTTCAAGATCAGGAATTGCTCATTAAATATATTTTGCAAGAGAAAGGCCTATTGGAGGAAGAAGAAAAATACAATTTGGACCCCTCCTTTTTAATGGAAGTAATGGAATTAAATGAGCAAGTGATGGAGCTAGAAGAAAAAAATACCGATGACGAGCGTAATGTTTTAAAAGAATCCATTAAATCCGCTTTACAAAATTTACAAGAAGAAATATATGAACCTGTTAAACCGCTTTTGGCTAATTATTCGGAAACTACTGGTACCGAAAAAGAATTGTTGCAAATAAAAGATTACTACTTTAAGCAGAAATATATTGATAGAATGAAGCGGGAGTTGGCGGTATGATGATGATATTGAAAACCTGACCGGTATAGTATCTTACCATTTTCGCAATAAAAAAGCCTGCTTCTTCGAAGCAGGTTTTTGTGCCCTTAGATAGCAGTAGTTCGAAGCAACTGGTTAAAGAAATTAGTGATATTGTAGACTACATATTTGTTTTCTGAAAAAGCGGGCTAAAAAAATGAAAACAATTATTTCTGAAGCGAAAAATGTTATCCTAACAAAAAATTTATAACAAAAAAGGTCTAATTAGTTTTCACGACATACAAAAAATTTATCGTTATGTTAATCTGGTGAGTTCGGTAATGACGTTAAATTAGCTTAAAAAATTTTATGTTCAGGGTCTTTGTTAACTATTCTACGTATATCGTATTGATTGCTTTTTTGGGTGTCTCTTGCAAAAAGAGCTCCGGTGTAAACATCTCAACTCAACTTTTTGCTGTTGGTCAATATGTTCAGGATGGCGATACACTTAATTCAAAAAATGGCTCAAACGGAAGGTCAATTCAGGGAACATTAAAAGCAGGTCAAACATATTATTTAGCAAGTGACTTTGCTGATGCGGTTGTTAATACCGGCGATACTCTATTAATTCAGAATGGGGTAACTGTTTTGATTGTAGGGCCAATTTCAGGATCTACAGCAATCGGTACACAAGGGCATGCACCGGGTATTGTAGTGAAGGGTACCTTTCTTAGTATTGGTACTAAATCATCTCCTGTATTATTTACTGTTCAAAATACTAGTCTGAAGTCGAATCCATTGCTTGATCCGCAGAGTCCAAACAATGATCCAGCTTATAAAGGCTATTGGGGAGGTATTCAAGGTTTCGTGGGTAGTGGCGATATAATCATCAAATGGACCAGATTAGAATATACTGGTGGGTTAGGACCACTTAATGATCCTTATCGTCCAGCAAAACAACGATATGGTATTTGGTACCAAAATCCTTTGGGCCATTTTGTGTTAGAAGACAGTTGGATGTATGGCACCCGTGACGACTTTTTTAGAGTAACGGGTGGGATGTTCCATATTATGCGCAACACATTTGAAAAATGCGGCTATTCAGCGGGAGATGGTAATATTAAAAGCGGCAGTATAGGAGATATCGCATACAATTTGGTGATTGGTGCTACAGGAAATTCTTTCAAAACAAGTAATAGTGGTGGGCTCTCCCCTCAAAGTAATATGAATTGCTATAACAACACTATTATAAATTCTGGTTACAGACAAGCAAATGCCGGAGAGGGTGGTTCTATAGACTTTGAAAACCAAGGTAGGGGCAAAGCATACAATAATTTGCTGGTGAACTGTAAATATGGGTTGAGCATCTTAGGATCGGGCAGTACCACTGCAGGTGCAGATACTACAAATATTTCATATGGTAATACTTATAACTATGGAGATAATCTTTCAATTACTCAACAATTTCTTCCATCAGGATTTATTACCTTACAAAAAAATACAGATATCAATGGTGGTAATGCTACTGTTCCGGGCGCTAATAATCCTCAATTCATAAATTATCCACTACCGGTGCCTGTTGGATATGATTTTTTGGGAGGATCTTATCAAGGGAATTATAATTTTCATTTAATGCCTTCTTCTCCTGCAATTGGTAAGGGTTTTACAGGTTTTTTACCATATTCAAAAGTACGAGTTGACCCAATTTTTGGGGCAACTGAAATCACTCCACCCGGCTCGGACATTGGTTGTTATCAATCAAATGGAAGTGGCAATTACCACAATTGATCTTATCAGATTGTTTGTTATGAAGGAAAAAAAGAATTTCCCAACAATTAAAGTAAAGGTTTTTTGTATTTCAATTTTTATGATACCTGCAACATTCTTACTTTGTCAAGATAGCTCAGGTAGAAAGAGAAAAATTCCGTTTTACGACACTTTGCCTAAAATTCATGTTATTGGTTTCATAAATCAGGGCAAGGATATAAAGGCCAGGTTAATTGAACTGGGTTCAGTATCTATTTTAACTTCCTTATCTTCCGAAAGGTTTGAAAAGTCAGCCGACTTATCTGTGGCTGATATTGCCCAAAGAATAACTGGACTATCAGTTATAAAAAACAGTTTGGGAGAAAGTGAAAAAATAATGATTAGGGGTATTGACCCTAAATACAGCTACACACAAGTTAATGGTCTTTTACTTCCCAGTGCGGATGATCGTGAAAGGAATCAATCACTAATATTGTTTCCATCGGCTATGATTGCACGATTTGAAATCCATAAAACACTTACTGCAGACATTGAAGGAGGTGCAATTGGGGGGGGCATAAACCTTGTTTTGAAAGAAGCCCCCAATGAGAAATTGCTTGAGACGCAAGTAGCAACGGATTATGACGGGATTTACTTTAAAAGAAATTTCGAAAAATTTAACTATCGATCTGTCAGTCTAAAATCACCCGCCGAGATTTATGGTTCATTATACCAAGCAAAAGTAAACGACTTTTCAAAAGACAATTTATACTTTCAGAACAAAAAGGGATATCCCGGGTTTTTTTTTAATTTCACTTTAGGCGAAAGAATTTTAAAAAAGAAATTGGGTTATATATTTTCCGCCGTTTACAGCAATAAAGAAACAGGCTCCAATGGTATTTACATTCCACAGAATGCACAGCCCCAAGTAGGTAATCTACCCAATTTAACCGATTTTATGATTCGCCAATACGATATGAAAGGTATCATTATCGGTTTGCAAAACAAATGGGACTATGTGATAAGCCCGGGTAATCGGATAAGTCTATTACAAATGTTTGTTCAAAAAAAAGATATTGAATCGCGTTTTATTACCGATACAAGCTTGATGCAGGGGCGTTCGATACCCGGAACGGGAAGAATTGCATTTTACCAACGAAGCAGGATACATTTGCAAAATGTATATACCGTTCAATTAGTTGATGAACAGCAGATAAATCAAAAATGGTCTTTACAATTAAAGCTTGCTTATGACGTTGCAAAGGGGCAATTCCCAGATTGGGCTGAGTTGGTTTCTACAAAGGCTCATCTGCTTCAACCTAATGGGTTTGTTTCAGAAACCCCTTTAATACTCTCACCCCTCCTCAGATTTTGGCAAAGAAACAAAGAGCAGGATTTTTCAATTACTCCAACCCTCAAGTATAAAAAAGCTATTCATGCAATTTTATGCGACTTTCAACTGGGTGGGCTTTATAGGGCAAAATGGAAATCAAATTTCTATAATTCATATAATTTCATACCTGCTCTTACAAGTTCCTTAGGACAGCCTTTTACTAACATATATGAGGCGCAATGGTTAAAAAATGAGCCCCAAAATCCCTTGGGTTCGTTAGGCAATAACAATACATTTTCTGCTACTGAAGAAATTATTGGAGTTTTTTTTCAATCTCATTTTAAAAAAGGAAAACTAGACATTTATCCTGGAATTAGATGGGAAAGTACTCAGCAGGAAATTAGTGGTTCAGTTAATCCTTTGCCGGGTGTGGGACCAGACGTTTCTATTGTTTATAATGACTACCTGCCATCTGTGCATTTGAATTATTTTTTAAGTGAAAGTTGGCAAATTAAAGCCGCGTATTTTAAGGGAATAGCAAGACCGTCACTTTATGACCTGAGTTTTTATAGTATAAACTATGAAGGCGCCGCTGTTGTGGGTAACCCTTTCCTTGAAAGAACAATTGCTGATAATTTTGATATTCGGGCAGATTTTCAACCATTGGGAAAAAAAAATTTCCAGATTGGGCTCTTCTTAAAAAATTTGCATAACCCTTTCGAAAAGGCTTTGCTTAATGTTAATGATGAACTATATCCCATCCCATCCCAAGGATTATATTACACACCAGCTAACCAACTAACTGAGCAGGTTAGGAACTTTGGTAATGCCAAATTGTTAGGACTGGAATTTATGGGTAGATTACAGATCAAACCGTTTACTATATCTGCGAATTATACATACACTTATTCGCATCTTTTACAAGATAAAAAATTCCAGACCAGAGATATCCCGGGAAATTCTACCAGTAATATAATAACTGTTAACAAAAAAGAAGAAAGACCCCTTCAGGGACAAAGTCCGCATAACGCGAATTTTAGTGTTGGTTATGAAAACAGGAAAATAGGACTCGATATACAAATGGCTTTTGTGTACATAGGGAAAAGAATCTATTCAGTTTCTGGTTGGTATGGTTTAGATTATTGGCAGATGGGCATGTTAAATAGCGATTTTTCCTTCCAAAAAAAAATTGGGAGGCACTGGCAGGTATTTGGTTCTATAAGGAATTTTTTCAGGAGTCCTATGAGGGTTTTTATCAATCAACCGAATCCCGATTGGGGAATAGGCCTTTTGCCCGGTCAGATTAACCCCAATCGGATTTTGGTACAGGAAGAAGCAAACAATCTAAATTTCCGATTGGGCGTGAAATTTAAAGTTATAAATTGATTTGTACTAAATAAAATCCAAAAAAATTAGCTAAAGATTATGAGAGGATAATTAGTATAAAATATGTAATACAGCCTTACAAAATTTTATTGTTGAATAGGAACTGAGAATTGGTAAAACAGTTTGTGTTTTAAGCAACAATTGGAACATTTTGGAAAATGTAACAAATAACAGAAAGTTTCGAAATTTAATTCTATATGAAAAAGATGCCTTTTACAAAATAATAATTAACAACCCAATATTGAAATTTATATGT
>CABHOW010000011.1 GCA_902168225.1 uncultured Flavihumibacter sp.
TCTATTCGTCGGCAGCGTCAGATGTGTATAAGAGACAGGAATTACTATAATGTGCGTAATTGGTGGAATTTGTGATTTAAATATTTCGTTAGCAATTGATTTCAAATCTATATATCTCTCCATAATTAATAATTATTCGTATCACATAAAATTCATCGATATTCATATTACACAACATAATTAAATTTAATTTTAAAATGAAAAACCTACAACCTATAATTTTAATTGCCATTATTTTTTCAGTGATAAGTTGTAATCAGAAGCAACAAAAAAAACAGGATAGTATAAAAGATAAGTTTGTGGATAATGGTCGTTTGCTAGATAGTATCTCGGCAGTATTTAACTGCGAAGAGATTACTTTAGATAAATGGGAGGGTACAGATGTGACTGATTCTACATTTTCAATAAGTATTATCAATGCTAAGAAAATTCCTAGTACAATAAATGTTGATAGTAGCGTATCAACTTTTAAAAAATTGGCAAAGTCAATAAAACAGGCTTCGAAATATCAGACGATGTATAATTCATATCAAATCACATTTGCAGTAACAGATACTATTTATGGCAGAGTTAACCAAATACGTAAATCAGGTATGACTGTTTCAAACGACTTATTAAAATAGCATAAAAAATATCGGCCATGCCTTTCCCCAAATTACTCCTCAGTTACTTGCTCACTTTTATTGTTTTTTTGGTTGTCGATTTAACCTGGCTGGGATTTATTGCCAAAGATTTATATCGAAAATACCTAGGTGGATTTTTAACGAATCAAGTGAACTGGACGGCAGCCATCATATTTTACCTCCTTTTCATCATCGGTGTTTTTATTTTCACCATATTGCCCGCCGTAGAAAAAAATTCATTGACATCGGCAATACTGCTCGGTGCACTATTCGGTTTTTTTACCTACGCCACCTACGATCTAACCAATCTGGCAACTCTCAAGGGCTGGCCGCTGAAAATTGTTTTCATTGATATCACCTGGGGTACTATTTTAACAGCATTGGTGAGTACAGCAGGTTTTTATATTGTTAAATACTTTCGCTAGATGATTGCAGCCATCATACATATTGCCATACTGGTGCTGGTGTATGTAAGTATTTGGTTTGTTATTTCCCTGATCAAAAAAAGAAACGATATAGCCGATATTGCCTGGGGCCTGGGTTTCGTACTAATCGCCGGCTACTGCTTTATTAGGTATGCATCCGCTCCGGTTGCCTTACTGGTATATGTGCTCATATCTATATGGGGTATTCGCTTAGCGATCCATATTGCTATCCGAAGCAAGGGCAAGCCGGAAGATTTCCGATACAGAAAATGGCGGGAACACTGGGGCCGTTCTTTTGTTATTCGCTCATATGGGCAGATATATATTTTGCAAGGATGTTTTATGCTTATCATAGCCCTACCCATCATCATAGCAGGTATTTCACCTGTACCGGCATTCAATGAATATACTTATGTAGGTTTCTTTGTTTGGTTAATTGGCTTTGGTTTTGAAGCGGTAGGCGATTATCAGTTGATGATATTCATCAGGCAGAAAAAAAGTAAATCCGATATCATGCAAACGGGCTTATGGAAGTATACCCGGCATCCCAATTATTTTGGCGAAGTAATGCTATGGTGGGGAATTTTCATCATTGTACTACCCCTCCATAATGGATTATGGGCCATTATAAGCCCTATTACCATCAGTTATTTATTGCTCTATGTTTCAGGTATCCCCATGCTCGAAGCCAAATACAAAAACAACGAACAGTTTCAGGATTACAAAAAAAGAACCAGTGCTTTTTTCCCGATGATGCCAAGGAAAAAAGGTAGGATATAAGCTCTACTTACCTATATAAATAGCTTAAACGTTTCTTTGCTACATCTTTTTTATTCATTAGTTTTAGTTCAATGTTTCAAAATATTAGAGCTTATTATTTTCGGTTGATGCCACATCTTACCGAGGCGGAATGGCAAGCGTTGGAGGAAAGATTAACCATTAAAATCTACATAAAAGGTGACCATATTGTAAAGCAAGGTGAAGTATGTAATCAAGTGTACTTTATTAATTCGGGCTTTCTTCGCTTTTACAAAATCATAGATGGTAAAGAAATATCTACCGGTTTTATGGGGGCTAATCAATATGTATCTTCTTATGATAGTTTTCTAACAAGAAAACCTGCTTTTGAAAACCTACAAGCTTTAGAGGATGCTGAATTGCATTGTCTCAGTTATGATGATATGCAATTTTTGTACAAACAGTATCCGGTATATCAGATGTTTGGCAGGGTGATAGCAGAGCAACTATTTATATGGGTAAATGAAAGAACCAATGCTTTGCTGCTACTATCGCCTGAACAACGGTACGAGAATATGATAAATAATCAATCGGAAGTATTACAACGGGTACCGCAGTACATGTTAGCATCTTATATAGGTGTAACTCCAGAACATCTTAGCCGCATACGTAAAAAAATGATGGGTAGGTAAATTGATATTTATCAATAAATATAGCTGACGTATACTTCTTAACATTTATCAAAGGGAAATAAGTTTTCATATTCAATATTTGCTTTACAAATAAAAAAATATGAAACTCATTCTAACTTTTATGGCGGCTACCCTTTTTAGTTTGACAGCAATATCGCAAAATATTACCCAAACCATTAAAGGAACTGTAATAGATAAGGTAAGCGAAAAACCATTAGTTGGTGCTACTATAATGGTAAATTATGGGAAAACACAATCTGCGGTAAGTAATAGCAATGGTCAGTTTGTTATCAATAATATTGCTACGGGCAGGGTTACAATCATGGTATCTATCATTGGCTTTAAAACTGCCGTAATACCTGAAATATTGGTTACTGCCGGTAAAGAAGTGATAGTTGATATTGCACTGGAACAAGAGGTGAAAACACTGGCAGATGTAACCGTAAATAGCAGTAGAATTAAAAAAGGTAATGCTAGCAATGAGTTCGCAGGCGCCAGTAGCAGAAGTTTCAGTATGGAAGAAGTAACCCGTTTTGCGGGGGGTAGAAACGATCCCTCTAAACTGGTGAGTAGCTTTGCAGGAGTAATTTCTAACAGTGATAGTAGAAATGATATTGTAGTACGTGGTAACTCTCCTGCGGGTGTGCTTTGGCGCCTGGAAGGATTGCCTACGCCTAGCCCCAATCACTTTTCCACATCCGGTACAACGGGTGGCCCGGTATCTGCTTTAAATACCAATGCCTTGAAAACATCCGACTTTTATACCGGTGCTTTCCCGGCTGAATATGGTAATGCCAATGCAGCGGTATTTGATATTCAACTAAGAACGGGTAATGCAGAAAAGCATGAAAAAACCTTTCAGATAAATTTATTTTCCGGTTTAGAAGTAATGCTGGAAGGGCCATTGAATAATAAGAAGAATGGCGCATCGTACATGATTGGCTACCGGTATTCATTTGTACAGATCGGTCAAAGTCTTGGCTTGAAAGTAGGTACAAGTGCCGTACCCAAATATCAAGATTGGGTTTACAATATTCAATTTGCAAAAGGTAAAGCAGGTAAACTAAATCTTTTTGGTATGGGTGGTATTAGTAATATTGATTTTTTGGGTAAGGATACGGATACTACAGACTTCTACGCCCGTAAAGACCAAGACGTGAATGTAAAAAGTAATTTTTTTGTAGTAGGTGCCAAACATACGATTGATATCAATAAAAAATCTTATTTGCGTACCGCCGTTTCTTACGCAGCTACCAAAAGCGATGTAGATCAATATCAATATAGGATCCCACTCGACTATAAAAATAGTTGGTTAGATTTTCAATCAAAAAATGAAAGTAAAACAATACGGTTTTCCAGCTTTTTAAATACGAAGTTTAGTGCAAAACTTAACTGGCGTACAGGCGTATTAGTAGAAGCTTTTAATGCTAATTCAAAAGTTATTTCTCGTGAGGGGCAACCTAGTACCGCAGCTTTTAACGTACAACAAGATTATAATGGCAACAGCACACTCCTTCAAGCCTACAGTCAAATTCGATACAAACCTAATAATGCTTTTACAATTACAGGGGGCTTGCACAGTATGTACTTTACACTTAATAGAACAAGTATGTTGGAGCCCCGATTTGGTGTAGCCTATCAAATAAATAATAATAATACGTTATTATTTAACTATGGGTTACATGGCCAGTTGCAGCCATTACCTGTATATCTTTTTCAACAAACGAATGGTGCTGCTGTAGATAAATCTAATCAAGATTTGGACTTTACAAAAGCACATCATTTTGTGATAGGATATGAAAGAAGATTGCAACATGATTGGCGTATTAAAGCCGAGACGTACTATCAATATTTATTTGATGTACCTGTTGAAAAAGTAGCATCAGGGTTTAGTATGCTTAATGCTGGTGCAGACTTTACATTTCCTGAAAAAACAGGCCTTGTAAACAAGGGTACAGGGAAAAACTATGGGGTAGAGCTAACAATAGAAAAATTTTTAAGTAAGGGCTTCTATATTTTAACTACAGGCTCTATTTTTAAATCTGTTTATAAAGGTAGCGATGGCATAGAAAGGAATACTACATTTAATTATGGCTACGCTACTAATCTACTAGCCGGAAGAGAATGGAAAATAGGTAAAGCTAACAGAAATGCATTTACGTTCGATGTGAAACTAACAGCACTGGGTGGTAGATATACCACACCTGTTGATTTAGCCGCTTCTATTGCTGCCAATAAGGAAGTTTTAGATGAAACTAGGTACAATACAGATCAATTGAAAGGCTATTTTAGGTTAGATACTAAATTCGGGTTTCGAATCAATAGTAGTAAAAGAAAAATGAGTCAAACGGTTTACTTAGACCTTCAAAATGTTACCAATCAAAAAAATATCTTTTTAAGAAGGTACAATCCGGAAAAGCAGCAAATAGGGGAGGTAAATCAAATTGGGTTCTTCCCTGATTTATTATACCGCTTACAGTTTTAAAATATATGAAATGGTTACAGATACAACTATAACTCTTTACGAATAAGTTTCTCCACGGCATCACGAAATGTTTCACCCACAGGTAATTCTATCTCTTTGATGAATATACTATTCTTGCGAATGGCTGTTATTTCGGCAATAGCTACTACCCAAGATTTATGAATTCGTAGGAATTTATGTTGTGGTAATTCAGGCTCAATGGCTTTGAGGCTGGTACGTACTATTAACGGGTTTTTTGAACTTTTGAGGTTTATTTTAATATAATCTCTCAACCCTTCAATCCAAATAATATCATCAAAAACTACTTTTACCTGACTATAATCAATATTCAAAAAAAAGTAATCTAATGATGGTTGAACGGTATGCTGTTGTTTTATTGTTTTCAATTCGTGAAGCTCTTTGGCTCTGTTGCAGGCTTTAATAAACCTATCTAAAGCTACCGGCTTAACTAAATAATCCACTACCGATAAATCATAACTTTCAAGCGCATATTGCTTATAGGCTGTTATAAAAATTACGAGGGGCTTGTATTCCAAGCTTCCGATGAATTGTAAACCGGTTAATCCGGGCATTTGAATATCGATGAATACCAGATCAATATTATTTTCCTGCAATGCTTTCATGGCTTCGAAAGCATCACTACAGGCTGCTACTAATTTTAAAAAAGGCACTTTGCTAATATTATCCTGTAATAAGGTTAATGCCAGTGGCTCATCGTCAACAGCAATACAATTGATCATGATTTAAAAGTTAATGCTAAAGCGATCACAAATATGTTATGATCGTTATTAATAGTAAGCGTATGATTATTACCATATAATAGTTCCAGTCTCCGCTTCACATTCGTTAATCCAATACCTGATGTTTTATCCTTCACCGTATCGGTTGGGACAAATTTATTTTTTACCATAAAAAGTAGTTTATTTTCTGATACCTTAAGCTCAATTTCTATTTCCGGCTGCTCAACTAAGCCGGTCCCATGTTTAAACGCATTTTCTATAAAAGGTATCAGTAGCATGGGCTCAATGGTATGCCAATTCTCTTTTATATCCATTGAAACGTGTAAGTTGAGTTTTTCTCCATATCGCTGCTGCTGTAAGTCGATATAACTTTGCAAATTTTCTATCTCGCTCTGCAATAGTACTTTCTCTTCATCAGGCTCATAAAGCATATACTGCATAAGCGACGATAATTTATGAATGGTTGGCTCTAATTGATCACTTTTTAACCGAGCTAGGGCTGCTATATTATTCATCACATTGAATAAAAAATGTGGGCTTATTTGTGAGCGTAAAAAAGATAGTTCTGATTTTAAATTTTCTTGTATGCGGAAGTTAATTTCTTCTTGCGATCTTACTCTATCCGTTATGGTTTTATAAGCAACACTGGCAATAACGGTGAACAAAAATGTAATGATATTATGTGATGATGAAGAAATAAAATTGAATACTTTGTCAGGTATCATTAAGTTAAAAAGTATACCATGGATCAGCATGATCAAAGAAAATAGTACTATTTGTGTAAAAACAAATAGTACATATTTTTTTGTATAAACTAAATACTCAATTAGTAATTGAGTATTTAGATAAAATAATGCAACCCAAAAAACTTTTGTTACAGTATCTAAGTAAAGGAATTCGTTATGGCCATGAATGTTATTTTCACCATCATCATAATAAGCGGAAGCAAATATATACGGTAAGAGGAAAATAAACACCCAGGTTATAGTATGTATGAGTAGCTTGGATGGCGCTTTTATATTGATAGTTTTTTTCATTTGCTGATTAATAAAATACTACTAATTTAATTTTACTCTTTGTTGTTCATCAGTTGGTAATGAACTCGCAGGTTTTGGTTTTATAGATGATCCAAACTTGTAAACAAAAGCAATATTAAATACCCTGGTATCCCTAGTGATCTTTAATGTTGATTGTACATCCTGAAAGTTCTGAATTTCTCTTGGATTTTGTGTATAAAATATATCCCTTACATTCAACTTGATACTTGCTTTATTATTGAGCAATTGTTTCGAAATACCGGCAGATGCTTGTCCGAATGGTAATACAATGGCTTGACCCTCATCTCGGTTACGACTTGTATAATTGCCTGATAATTCCGCAGACCATCCATTTCCCAAATTGAATTGGTTGTTCATATTCAAGGCAAGGGTAAGTTGTTGTGCATTGAAGGGGTAACCGGCGATGGCTCCACTGTATTTATTTTCATAAAGATTTGCGAATAGGGTGGTGCTATACCATTTTGTAATGGGTAATGAAACGCTTTCGGTAATACCGTAATTATACCTTGTACCAATATTTCCCACACTTCTAATAATTACGGAGTCTTTGTGGATCAGGGTTTCATTGATCATATCGTGTACAACACCATAGTTAATAGTGGTAGTTAACAGATTCTTGTAGGAATAGCTTAACTCAATATTCTGGCTAAATTGGGGTTGTAAAAATGGGTTACCTGTTGAATAAGTATATTTATCAATAAAACTTAGAAAAGGGTTTAATTCCTGATAAGCTGGTCTATCTATTCTCCTACCAACCGAAAGGGCTAACTGATTATTGCCATTTATTTCATAGCCAATAAAGGCTGTTGGGAAAAGACTGGTATAATTTCTATTAAAACTTGAATCTGTTTTTTGAGAATAAGCGGATTGTAGGCCTTTATAATTGGTATTCTCGAGTCTTAAACCTGCCTGTACCATCCATTTACCAATTTTTTTGGTGAGATTAATGTATCCGGCATTGATATTTTCTCTATAGTTAAAAGAATTGCTAAGTACACTATCGGTATGCCAACTATTGTTAGAAAGATTAAAGAAATTTGAGATATTATTCGTTTCAACAAAACTCGTTTTAATACCTGCTTCCAGTTTAATACCATCACTTAAGGTTTGGGAATAATCAAGTCGACCGGAATAGATATTAATGGTCAATGGGAGTATATTTTTTAAGATATTAGTTGTTTGTAAGATTTGATTTGGGGTATAGCTCATACCTGTAATATTTTGATTACCTGAAAAATCATAGTGCAGATAATCAACATTAGCAGTGATATCCTTTTTGCTATTATCGAATGATGAATGGAAGTTGATATTAACAGTTCCGTTTTTCCATGTATTATCAACATTCCTAACTGTTTGTTCTATATTCTGTATGGCGCCATTTCCATCTTTTATATTACTAGTGGTAAAGCCATCCATTTTTTGAGGGGCTAAAAAACCGGTAGTTACTACTCCCAGTGTTGTTTGTTTATTAATAAAATAGTCGACTCCGAGTTTTAGGTTATTGTTTTGGTTCTGGCTAACTCTGTTCGATAGCTGATCGAGCTCTGAAGTCTTTACACCATTCGTACCAATAAAATTTCTTTGAATATCAAAATTCATAAAGCCTTTATTTAGGCTATAGCCATAATTTAAAAAAGTATTGAATTTACCGGTTCTGTAATTAAGCATGATACTATTATTGGTTTTTGCGTAAACGCCTTGCCCGTAAGCAAGGGTAATACTACCATTAAATCCTTGTGTAATACTTTTCTTAGTTTTAATATTTATTACCCCGGCATTACCTGCTGCATCATATTTAGCAGATGGGTTTGTCATTATTTCAATTTGATTTAATTGACTGGAATTCATACTTCCCAATAGGTTGGCCAGTTCAGATCCATTAAGATAGGATGGCTTTCCGTCGATCATTACCATTACAGACGACTTACCCTTTAAACTGATATTTCCATCCTTATCAACAGAAACGCCGGGTGTTTTTTCCAACACTTCTAAAGCTGTTGACCCTACATTGGTTACCGAAGCATCCACATTTAATATCATTCGGTCGATCTTTTGTTCAATAAGTGGTTTTTTACTGGTAACTACCACAGCGGTAAGGTTTTTGGGTACTTCCTTTAGTATCAAAATGCCCAGTTTTACGGTTCTATTGGCATCTGATAGGCTGAAAGCTGGCGAAGTTGTGGTTGTGAAGCCTACTGCACTAATGGTGATAAAGTAACTTCCTAATGGGGTATTTGTAAAGGAAAACTTTCCTTCTTTATCCGAGATCCCGATTTTAACCACGGATGAATCTTTAGTTTTCAGTAATGAAATAGTGGCAGATTCAACGGGAAGGTTCTTTGTATCAATAATTCCCCCATTTACATTGGTTTCAGTTGTTTGTGCGGTGCTTTTCATAACAATGATGATTGTTAGAAGCGCTAGTAATATCTTTTTCATATCCTAATTTTTAGGATACAAACTTATTTTGGGGTTGTCTTCAAATTTTACAAATGATGCAAACCATGAAAAGTTTGCTGTAAACCCGGAAAAGTTGTGGCGTGATGTACCCATAAAAACTTCTTTAATCCAACTTCTAGAGTTTCTAAGCTTACATTAACATAAGCAATCTTACAAATTCAGTCTGTTTTCATAGTGTATTACTTATCCTGTGTTCTATAATTTTGAAAGAATATAAGTTTATTGTAAATTACATGTAACATATTGCCCAATATCGAGATATATGAAAAAAATGAGTCTCTATATTTTTCTGTTTATTATATGTGCTTGTAAAAAAAATTCTTCACAACAGCCAATAGTTGGGGAATGGGTTTGGTATTTAAATCTTACTAATAACCCTTATTATAATACCACACCGCAGAGTACCGGTATTACTGAAATTTTAAAAATTCAAGCAAACGGCGAATATAACGTATTGATAAATAATCAAATTGAAAATACAGGAACTTATAAACTAGCATATGAAGTTGCTAACAACGGGTCAATAGTTAATAAAATCTTATATACTAATCAACGTATTATTGACTCTTTTGAATATTACGTTATACAAAATGATACACTCAGATTTTCGTGGGGTTTGATTGGATCAGTTGGGTCTAGATCAAGATTTTATAAAAGGAAATAATTTCAAATAGAAATGCTTACTGCTAAATATTTTTTTTATAAAAAATTTGCATAGAAAAAATATGGGGTATGCTCATGCAGGATAATAGGATAAAGAAAAAGCCAAAGAATTGATTACTATAAAAAAAGGCTATGGTTGCAAAAAGTAGAATAGCCCCTAGTGTAAAAGGACCTGCTTTTTTAAAAAGCGCTAAGCTTTTCATACTAAGGTTTTCTTGTAGAAATTTCCATCCATGTAAACTATGCTGAAAGCAGAAATAAATGCCAAAACTTAACATAATTGGTAACTTACTAGTTATCAATAAGTAGCTGATGGTAATAAGCATGGGTATCGATCGATGCTTATAAGCAAGGACCAAGCTTAGGAGAAGTGGGGTGAATTGCGAAAAATATAATAAATAGCTACTGGATGAAATGGATGATTTGGGCAATAGTAAATGGGGGATCTGATTCAAAACATATACTGTTTCTTGAAAATGAAAAACTAAGATTAACAGCAGTACACAAAGCCCCCATAGTAGTGTGGCGAAGCTATTTTTTATGTGCCAAGCCGTGTAATCTGCTTGTCCGAAATGCCAAGCTGAAAATAAGATAAATCCAATTAAAGCTACGGTTGGTGCTATCCACCAAAGTAAAGCAAATAGAAGCCCTTTTCCAATATATGTTGCAACGAATTGAAGAAGCGCTTTTGAAGTAGTTATTTTTTTTTCTGTGAGATGATCGATAGCGCCATGTGATAATCCAAATGTGAGAAATATAGCTGCTAATATCCCCCAAACTACACTTGTATATTCAAATCTGATAAGTAGTAAACTGAGTAACGAAAAAACAAGGGCAAGTACAGTAGGAGAAATATGTTTGTTACAATGCCAAATATCTTTTAGGGCTGCAGAAAGAAAAAGATTGATCGGTAACTTTGAAAAGATTATTGCTTCTTCCTTTATTGATGTACGCTCATCTAAAAACATTAATAC
>CABHOW010000012.1 GCA_902168225.1 uncultured Flavihumibacter sp.
GTGTAGTTGGTGGCGGCTGCTCAGGATTGAGCTATAAGCTCGATTTTGATAATGAAGTAAAGCCAATGGATCAGGTGTTTGAAGATAACGGCGTAAAAGTAGTTACCGATTTAAAAAGCTTTTTATACTTGGTTAATACAGAACTCGATTTCTCCGATGGACTAAACGGTAAAGGGTTTTATTTTAATAACCCTAACGCCAGCCGAAGCTGTGGTTGTGGAGAAAGTTTTGCCGTATAATTAATGTAGTTTTGACCTTATGTGGCAAATCTGCAAAAAAGAATGGCAGCAATTTTTTAGCTCGATAACCGGCATTATGGTGCCGGTAATTTTTTTACTACTCTCCGGCTTATTACTTTTTGTTTTTACCGATACTAGCTTGTTAGTATTCGGATATGCGCAGCTTGATCAGTTTTTCAACCTCATGCCCTGGTTATTGGTTTTTCTCATCCCTGCAATCAGCATGCGCAGTATAGCTGATGAACAAAAGCAAGGAACGCTGGAAACCTTGTTCACCTTGCCTATTAGCAAAACAGCAATTATACTAGGTAAATATCTAGGCGTATTAGGGATTACTATTTTAACACTACTTCCTACTATCATCTATGCATTTTCTATGCAAGCATTGAGTATTACCGGGGGTATAGATATTGGCGCCACAATCGGTAGCTATTGCAGCTTATTCTTATTAGCCGCTGTATATGCTGCTATCTCTTTATTGGCCAGTGCCCTTACTAGAAATAATATGGCTGCTTTCGTAATGGGAGCCTTCTTATGCTTAACAGTGCATAGTGGATTTACTGCTATTAGTAAATTACCTTTTGTAGCTAATGGTGCAGACTATTATATCCAAATTCTCGGTATACAATACCATACGGCTAATATGAGCCGGGGGGTTATTAGTGCTTCGGATATGATTTATTTTTTAGCCATTAGTATCTTTTGTATCTATCTCACTATCTATAAACTGCAACAAATAAAATATCGTTTTTGGCTAGCCGGTTTACTACTTATGATAGCTGTGTTCGGTAGTGCATATATTCGTTTTCAGATAGATCTTACGCAAGAAAAAAGATTTACCCTTAGTAAGTCTACCATTCAATTATTACATCATGTAGATAGCACCATTCGCGTGGAAGTTTTATTGGCAGGTAAACTACCGGCCGATTATAAAAAATTAGCCATAGCTACCGAAAATATGTTAGCGGCCTTTAAAAACTATGCACCCATACAAGTGACTTTTAAAGAGCCGGGGGCTGATATCAGTAACGACTCGCTAAAAGCACAATTGTATGATAGCTTAGCAAGATTGGGAGTTGTATTCGAAAGATCAGTTGCCGCCGAAGATGCCGGTAATACAACCGTTACAAAACTTATTATACCTTCCGCATTAGTTTATTTTCACCCCAATCAATTACCTGTTGCGGTAGATTTACGTAGCAGTAAAAAAGTGTATAAGCAATTCAATATTATTACCGATGAACCAAAGGAAGATATAGAAGCTACAAGAAATGCAGCAGAAGCTTTGCTCGAAAATAAATTTGCTGTGGCTATTGATAAACTCACCAGAAAAAATATTCCAACGGTTGCTTATGTAGTTGGAAATGGGGAACCGGTTGATTTAAGCGTAAATGACTTGGGACAAAGCCTGCGTAACGATTATCGCCTGGGTATTTTCGATTTGAAAAAAGGATACCCCGATGCCTCTATCATCCAAACATTGATTATCGTAAAGCCTACAATCGCATTTACAGAAGAAGATCTGGTAAGGCTGGATCAATATGTGATGCATGGAGGAAATATCTTTTGGGGTATCGATAAATTATATGCTGAACTCGATAGCTTAAAACGACCTAATATCAATCAATACACTGCATTCGATAGGGGATTGAATCTTGATGAAATACTATTTAAATATGGTGTGCGTATAAACGGCGATTTGTTACAAGATCTATATTGCTCTAAGATTCCTTTAGTAGTTGGTAAAAACCCTGATGGCAGTATTCGGATGCAAAGGATGCCTTGGCCTTATTATCCGTTTCTTTCATCGCGTACACCCAATCCTATCAGTCAAAATATAGATCGGGTTTTGCCTATATTTCCATCTAGTATAGATACGGTGGCTGCACCCGGTATTCGGAAAACGATTTTACTGGCTTCGGATACAAATAGCAGAAGTATAGCTTCTCCGGCCATCGTTTCACTCAATAGCGTACAAAGCGAAACAGATTTATTACAATTCAATCGCAGCTATGTACCTGTTGCGGTAATGCTCGAAGGAAAATTCAATTCTTTGTTTAGGAATCGATTATCAAAATCCACGATCGATTCTATTCAACAAAAAACAGGCAAAGCTTTTATAGCTCAGGCTGAGAAAGAGGGTAAGCAAATTGTAGTGGCAGATGCAGATATTGTTACGAATCAAATAAGTAATACTACCGGCCCGCTTCCCATGGGTACCATTCCCTTAGAGGATTATCGATTCGGGAACCGAGAGTTTTTTTTAAATAGTATTGATTATCTTTCTACCTCAACTAATTTATTTGAGAGTAGAAATAAAACGGTGGTGCTTCGCTTACTCGATAAACAAAAATTAGCTGCACAAAAAACTTTCTGGCAATTACTGAATACTTTGCTACCGGTATTATTGATCATGGCTTGTGGAGGATTATTTCAACAATACCGAAAAAAACAATTCGGTATTAATTAGTTTATGGATACACATCAAATTGTTTATTTGGTTTTTGGTATTGTGTTAATGGTAGCACTGGTAGCAGATTTAGGGTTACTCAGTAAAAAAAATGCAACCATTACGATCAAACAAGCGCTTTGGCAAACCTTTTTTTGGGTAATGTTGGCATTGGCTTTTTTTATTTTTTTGTGGGTAGAAGGACCGGCATTGGCGGTCGAAGGAAGTATTGGTGCTGTACGGATCGGTAAAACCCAGTTACCTCTCGAATTTCTAAGTGCTTATCTGATGGAATGGAGTTTAAGTATCGATAATATTTTTCTTTTTATACTCATCTTTAGTGCTTTTAGGGTTAAGGAAAAATATTATCCAAGGGTATTATTGGTAGGTATATTAATGGCCATCATTTTTAGAATTATTTTCATTACACTGGGAGTTGCTTTGGTAGCAAGGTTTGAATGGCTCTTATTATTATTTGGAGCTTTTTTAGTGTATACGGGGTATACGATGTTTACAACAGATGGTGACGAAAAATTCAATCCAAAAGAATCTAAAATATTTAAGTTTTTACAAAAATTTTTGCCCCTTGTAGATCATGATGGCAATGGTAAATACATAACCAGAGAAAACGGTAAACCGGTATATACTACCCTTTTTGTAGTGGTAGTAATCATTGCGGGTGTTGATTTGGTTTTTGCATTAGATTCGATCCCTGCAGTAATGGGTATCTCAAAAGATCCGCTGATTATATATACCTCTAATATTTTTGCTGTGCTGGGTTTACGATCTCTCTTTTTTTTACTCCGTGGTGCTGTTTCTAAATTCGATTATCTGCAACAGGGCATTGCGATTGTGTTAGTATTTATTGGTATCAAAATGTTGGGTGAACACTATATTAGCCAATGGATCGAAAAACCAACACAGGTAATTATTTCCTTGGGCGTAATTGTATCATGTATTATAGGCTCTATATTGTATTCCATGCTGGCTAAAAAGAAAGAAATACCGCCTGATGTTAAAGATGGTTCTATTTAAATATGACATACTCGCTTCAATCCATATCAACCCTATTTGGTATACCACTGTTAGAAGGTGGTGAACGTACTATATCCTATTTAGAGACCGATAGCCGAAAAGTTATCTTTCCCGAACAAACACTATTTTTTGCTATCAGCGGATTTAGAAGAAACGGGTCACAGTTTATTGCTCCCCTATATGCAAAAGGTGTACGTGCATTTATATTAGATCAAAGCTTTGATGGTACCGATTTTCCGGATGCTGTTTTTTTCCATGTACACGATACGGTGAAGGCGTTACAACAATTAGCGGCTTATCATCGTAAGCAATTTACGATTCCGATTATTGCCATCACCGGAAGTAACGGTAAAACCATGGTAAAGGAATGGCTCTATCAATTGTTACAACAAGATTATAATATTGTGAGGAGCCCCGGTAGTTATAACTCACAGATTGGGGTGCCACTAAGTGTTTGGCAGATTGATAAACAGCATACATTAGGTATTTTTGAAGCCGGTATTTCTACACGCAATGAAATGCAACGGTTGGTACCAATCATTGATCCTACCATTGGTATTTTTACCAATATCGGCGCCGCACATGATGAGGGATTTGCGAATAGGGAGGAGAAAAAGCAAGAAAAATTCAAGCTTTTTGAAAAAGTATCCTTACTCATTAATGTACCTGATGATATTGTGATAGGGTCGGTAGAAAAACATGAAATCGGAGCTCAGGTTTTATTCGGATATAAAGAAATCTTTTATCAGCTATTAGTACCTTTTGAAGATGAGGTATCCATCACCAATATTGTAAGCTGTGTAGCTTTAATGCTCGAGTTAAAATACACCTGGTATACTATTCAAGAGCGTGTATTACAACTTACACCTGTAGAAATGCGGATGCAGTTGCGCAAAGCTGTTAATCAGTCTTTTGTTATAAATGATAGCTATAGCAATGATTTAGTATCTCTCCGCCTAGCCTTGAATTTTTTGAAAACGCAGGCGGGCGAACAGAAAACTACCGTCATACTATCTGATATTTTACAGTCGGGAATAAATGAGCAAGACTTGTATCAAACGGTGATCGATTTATTAATCAGTAATGGTATTTCAAGATTATTCGCCATAGGTAAACAATGGGGTAGCTATCTTACAGAAGCCGGTAGCAACAATAAACTTACCATACTACATTTTAACGATGCATCGCATTTTTTATCTGAAGTATATCATAAAGCTTTTCATAATGAGTATATTTTAGTTAAGGGCGCCCGCATATATGCTTTAGAACAAATTGCTCACTGGCTCGAGCAACAAGTGCATCAAACGGTGATGGAAATTAATTTATCGGCGATGGTACGTAATCTTAAAAAGTATCAACAAATACTAAAGCCGGGTACTAAAATGATGGTGATGGTAAAAGCTTTTGGTTATGGTGCAGGTGATGCAGAAATAGCCAGAAAGCTGGAGCAGCAGGGGGTCGATTATTTAGCGGTTGCTTATGCCGATGAGGGGGTTGCTTTAAGAAGGGCAGGTATTAAATTGCCTATCATGGTAATGAGTGCCGATGAAGGCTCTTTTCATACTATCATTTATAACCAGTTAGAGCCGGAAATATTTTCGATGGATATAGCAAGGTCTTTTGCCAATTATCTTAAACAGGCCGGTATTGCGCATTACCCTATTCACCTGAAATTAAATACGGGAATGAATAGGTTAGGTTTTGATATTAATGAGGTAGATGATATGGCGAGCTTTTTAATAGGGGCACCATTTGTGGTACGCTCTGTATTTAGTCATCTTGCGGCCAGCGAATCGGAAGCCCATGATGATTTTACAAAATATCAATTAGCTGTTTTCGAAGCCGGTTATCAAAAAATCAAAACAACCTTAGGGTACGATTTTATAACACATATCGCTAATACCGCTGCAATACTCAGGCATCCTGCCGCGCAGTGTTCTATGGTTCGTTTGGGTATTGGTTTGTATGGCGCCGATGCAAGCGCGCAACAATTACATACCGAGCCTGTAGCAACTTTAAAAACTACGGTAGCTCAGGTAAGAGCCGTGAAAGCGGGTGATACGGTTGGGTATGGAAGAGCGGGGGTTCTTACCCGTGATAGTAAAATTGCAACAGTGCGTATTGGTTATGCCGATGGTTATAGTAGAAAATTGGGTAATGGAATCGGTAGGATGAAATTAGAAACCGGTTATGCTCCTGTTATTGGAAATGTATGTATGGATATGACGATGTTAGATGTTACTGATTTACCCGATGTTAAAGCCGGCGATGTAGTAGAAGTAATAGGCCAGAATATTTCAGTTCGTGAGTTAGCGAATAAATCCGGAACTATTCCTTACGAAATTATGACGGGTATTAGTGCTAGGGTAAAAAGGGTTTATGTTGAAGAATAACTTATCTAGGTAAACAATCTATTAAAAAAAATATAAAATTTGATAAAGATTAAGCTTTGGCAATATTTTTATGTCAGATACTTACAAATGTTCTAACATGAAAAATAGTTTTACGCTCTGCCTTTGCTTAATGATTGCTACTGTAGCTGTTCAAGCACAAACCAGTAACTGGCCACAAATAATTAATGCGAATAATGGAACACAAATCACAATTTATCAGCCCCAGCCGGAAAATTTACAAGGCAATACGCTAACGGCAAGAGCAGCTGTTTCTGTAAAAACAAATAATAAAAGTGAACCGGTTTTCGGTGCTATATGGTTCACTGCTCATTTAGATATCGATAAAGCGAATAGAACAGTAGAAATGCAATCTATTCATATTACACAAAGTAAAATTGGTGATAATACCAATGCAAGTGATTATACAAAAGCTATTGAAACGCAAGTACCCGGTATGGATCTTGTATTCGCTTTGGATGAGTTATTGAGCTCTATTAAACAGGAACAGCAACAAAAAGAAGATCGGTTTAATACAGCACCTCCTGAAATAATATATACCACTACTCCTTCTACCTTGGTTACTATAGATGGTGAACCTAAAATAGCTAGAGATAAAGACATGGGATTCGATAGGGTGATGAATACCCCTTTTTTGATATTTAAAAATCCCGCAGATAATGCCTTTTATTTAAGAGCCGGTGGCTTTTGGTATAAGGCCCCAACAGTAACGGGTAATTATCAAGTTGTACAAAATTTTCCCAGCTCATTGTCTGCTATAGATGCGCAGGTAAAAGCTCAGGAACAGAAAGCGGCAGCGGATAAAAAAGAGCAAATGCCTGCTAATCCTACTTCAATAATAGTTAAAACCACAGCAGCAGAATTAATTCAAACTGAAGGTGAAGCCGATTATACACCTATTCGGGGTACCGATTTACTCTATGCCAATAACAGTTTAGATGAAATTTTTAAAGATATCAATTCTCAAAAAACATATACGCTATTAGCAGGTCGTTGGTATAGTGCCAATGATTTGAATGGTCCTTGGAGTTATATTCCTGCAGATCAGTTACCTGCCGATTTCGCAAAAATTCCTAAAGGTTCTGAAAAAGATGGTGTGTTGGCGCATGTAGCAGGAACACAAGAAGCTAATGAAGCAGTACAGGAAGCACAAATACCACAAACTGCTAAAATAAGCAGAGCTACTGCTACCGTAAAAGTTGAATATGATGGTAGACCAAAATTTGTTCCCATTCAGGGTACCTCTTTACGGGTAGCAGAAAACAGTAATATCACTGTTTTACAAGCGTCTAACTTAAAATACTATGCCTGTGATAAAGGGGTGTGGTATATTAGTGATAACCCCAATGGTCCTTATGCAGTTGCTAATGAAAGACCTCAAGATGTAGATAAAATTCCGCCTACTAATCATGCCTATAATACACGTTATGTTTATGTATACGAATCAACACCGGATTATGTTTACATGGGTTATACACCGGGCTATTTAGGTAACTATGTTTTTGGTCCAACTGTGGTATATGGAACCGGCTGGTATTATCATCCATGGTATGGAGTGAATTATTATCCCCGTCCGGCTACTTGGGGTTTTGGGTTTAGTTATAACCCTTGGAGTGGCTGGAATGCCAGTTTTAATAT
>CABHOW010000013.1 GCA_902168225.1 uncultured Flavihumibacter sp.
ATCTGGCATAGGGCATATCAGGTAATATACGATCTTAAGCTATTGTTTTTTGATAGCAGCTATGATAAAGGGATGAAGAATAACAAAGTTGGGAAATTGCCAACTATTGCGTTTATAATTCCCTCTTGTCATGAACCATTTAGTGTAGCAAAGATGACTTTTGATTCTGTTGTAAAGACACCTTATCGTGGTAAAAAAGAGATCATAGTTGTTGACAACTCAAAGGATAAATTGGCGGAAGATTTTATAAACTGGAAATCTTACGTAGAAAATTTTAGTATTAATCTGCGCGATAGTGGTATTAGTGCCATATTTCTGTATAATGAACAAAAGGGAACTTTGAAACCTGGTAACCTCGATCTGGGGCAAAAGTTTATTAAAGAAAGTAAGTTCGTGGTTTTTCTGGACGTTGACTCCACCCTTCCTGAGAGTGAAAATTTACTGGAACGGGCCATCGCCGATTTTGACGCAGATAGTAACCTGGCTTTTGTTCAGTTTAGAATAAAAGCTACCAATAGCCATTTCAATACCCTTACGCAGGCTGTTGCAGTGAGCCAAGACCTGTTACGATTAAGGATGATCAGCAGGGGATACGGGGGATACAAGATCTTTGAAGGACATAATGGTATATGGAGAAAAACGGTGCTGGACGAGATCGGGCCCTGGACTGAATACTTTAAAGGTAATATTATAATCACAGAAGATATACTTAAGTCGGCAGATGCGTATTCGGCAGGGTATTATGGAAAACCATTGAACGTTGTAACAGGTGAGTGGGTGCCGAGTTCACTTAAAGCATTGGAAGGTATGTGGATGCGCTGGATGTATGGTAATTCCCAGGTGTTTTTTAAATCTTTTAGAAAAATATATTCTAAAAAAACTTCGCTTATTGAGAAGATTGATATTTCCTATCATATACTTCACCACCTTGTTACTTTATTTTTCCTGCTGATAGCGTTTGTGCTTCAGTGGATGGTTCACGGTCCACTGGCGAATATTTTCATTTTTATCATCGGAATCATTCCCCAGTTGATCAGTGCTGCAATAAGTTATTTTATTTCTGTACGTAAAATGAATATGTCGTTCCTGAAGAAATTACAATGCATTTATGCGAGCTTTTTCATGATAGAAGGTTTTATAATGTTAATACAGCTCAGAAGTGATGTCAACTTTGTATTGGGGGTTCCCCAGGGATGGAAAGTAACAGAAAAAGGTGTTGAGCGAAAAGAAGGCTGGAAAGGTATAATATTGAATAATTTATTTTATTTCGGTATAGCTCTTTTTTCTATAGTTTTTTGTGCAATTTCCTGGGTGGTTAATTATGATATGGCGTTCGATGCAATACATTACCATTTCGCTTTATTGTTTGGGAACATTAATCTGTTGCTATGTATTATACTTTTTGGAAAAGAAAGAAGAAAGGCTCACAATGATACGGAATCAGCAATTATTAATAATGAGGCCCCCAGTGAATTATTAGAAACACAATTAGAAGGCACAAGGCCATAAAAAGCAACTATCGAAAACCATGTTGCAATTACCTGCATTCGAATTTCAAAGAAGGTTTTTCCTTGAGAGGAACCAGTCTTAACCGCAAAAACAGGCGTTGTTATATGGGCCCTTCGATCTGAGAAAAGATCTTTTATTAAGGATCCATCTGATAAAAGGTAATGAGCAGGACTGTCAGGAATTTTACTTTTTTTTATAGCACATCATACTATTTGTGATGCCACCTGGATGAAACAGTTTTATAGGCAAATTCAGGATACCTATCATAAGTTTTGTAAAGAAGAAACCAAAATGAGTTTTTGTATGTATGCCGGGAGGTGGTTGTGGAAGCGGTGGAGCATGCCTATTACCAGGATGTTGTTAACCTGATGGGTGTGGTGGGATCAGCTGATCTCGGCCCAGCTCAATCTGGTGAACGATATCAATACTGCCAGTCGAAGGATTGATGAATTGAAGCCATACCACTGTGTAGTGGGGCATGTTTCAACGAACATTAACTTTAATATGCATATCCATGAAAATGGAATTGGAGTAAATTGTACGTATAAAACCGGCGTAATTGATCAATCGGAAATTGCAGGTGTCTGCGACCATTTTGTTAATGTTATGCGTCATGCTGTTAATTCGCCCGATATGCCTATGGAAGATTGGGATCAGTCAGTGTAAGCTTTTCGGAAATTATCGTTTTTGTAAAAAGTAATATTTGATGATGGATAAAAATCGTGATAAAGTTAGTTTGATTTGTTTTCCTTATGCAGGCGGAAGCCGATATTCCTATGGAGTTTTTGAATCCGTGGCACCCCGGAAATTTAATATTTTGCCTTTGGAGCTACCCGGAAGGGGCGATCGTATAGGAGAGCCATTACTTACTGAAATTAATTCGATGGTAGATGATCTTTTCAGGCAGATAAGATCGCGTATTGATGAGCCGTATATAATTTACGGACATAGTATGGGCGCGATTTTAGCTTACCTGGTAATCAAAAAGATCTCCCAATATAACCTCCCTCTTCCCCGGCATTTATTTATTTCAGGGTGTGAAGGACCTTCTGCCGTTAAGCATAAAAAGCAAAAGTTACGTTCTCATTTACCACCCGACGAATTCATCGAAGAATTGAAGGGGTTAGGGGGCGTTCCGGAAGATATACTAAAAGATGAAAGTTTTATAAGGTTTTTTGAGCCAATATTGAGAGCAGATCTGAAGGCGATAGAAGGTTATGAGCACCGGGAAAGTATTCCATTTAATATTCCGGTTGCGGTGTTATACGGTAGTGAAGAAGATCTGACCTTTGAAGACGTATATGCCTGGCAGGAAGAATCAATTACAGAGGTAGAGGTTATTAAATTTTCAGGAAATCATTTTTTTATTTTTAAACATAAGAAAGAGATAATGGATATAATAGAAAGAATGGTGGGGCAAACTGTTGCTAAATAAGAGCGGAATGAGCTTTCAGTTAGCTAAACTATTCCTGAATAATTATTTTAGCATTATGAAGATTCCTGTATCAAAAAAACGGCCCTCCATTGAGGAGTTGACAGCATTGATAACAAACAAATTTTCCAACCGTTACGCTTGCAAAATGGTCACCATAGGAAAGGCAAAAAGTATTTTTGTGAAAAAATCTACATTTGTTGCCGTTCAAATACAGATACCAGAAGAAGAAAGTGAAATTATTGTAGAGGGAACATTCCAGCCTTCCCTGTTCACTTTAATTCCCTGGTTTATTGATATATTGGCAACTAACGGTTTGGTATTTGGGTTGCCGTTCCGCCCGGAAAGGAGGGAGTTGGAAGAGGAAGTAGGAAGATTTTTAAAACAGGCATATAATTAATTTAATCCGGGGGAAACTTACAATAATTCACATCTTCCGTAACCGATATAATGAAAAAATTTCCTCATTATTTTCAATCAGGCGTTGAGAGTTCCGCGCAAACGTGTTTACAAATAATTTGTAAATACTATGGCGTTTTTCATAGTACGGCTTATTTGAACAATTTGGCCGGCAAAGCCAATAAGGGCATCTTTGATTTAAGAGATACAGCGGAAATACTTGGTTTCAGGACCAAATCGATAAAGATTGATCTTAAAGAATTGAATACAGTTTATAGTCCCTTGATACTTCAGTTAGACAAGGATCAATTTGTTGTTTTGTATAGGAAAAAAGGGAATACATATTATGTTTCTGATCCCAAAAAAGGGTTAATGAAATATGACAAAACAACCTTTGCTGGCTTATGTGGCGAAACAGGAAAAGTGTTATGTTGGCGGCTTGAGCCTAAACCGGATTTTCACAACGCTGGTGTAAGTAAACACGAAGGTCTTGGGCTGAAGTATCTTTCATATTACCTTAAGCCATATAGAAGATCAATTTTTCAGGTACTATTAGGATTTTTGGCCGGGGCTATACTTAGTCTTTTTTTGCCTTTCATTACCCAGGCCATTGTTGATGTTGGTATTTCAACCGAAAATATTGACTTTATTGTGTTGGTTTTAATTGCCCAGGTGGTGCTGATGCTAAGCCAGGTAGCCATTGAATTCATCAGGAGTTGGGCTTTAATGAATGTAAGCTTAAAAATAATGATTACCCTGGTCTCGGATTTTCTTTTCAAGTTGATGAAATTGCCCATGTCTTTCTTTGAGGGGCATTTAATTGGAGATCTTAGACAACGGATGGAAGATAATTCCAGGATCCAGCAATTTCTCACTAATAGAATGATAAGCATGCTGTTCGGGATTTTTTCATTTTTGATTTACAGCGTGGTTATGAGTATTTACAGTATTAAGATCCTGCTTATTTTTTATTTGGGGAATGCGGTCTATGTATGCTGGATATTTGCATTTTTAAAAAGAAGAAGGGTTTTGGATATTAAACGCTTTGAAGGGTCTGTTTTGGATCAGAACAAAGTATATGAAATGTTTACTGGCATGAAAGATATAAAGCTGAATGGGTGGGAAGATCAAAAAAGGTGGGAATGGGAGCGTATCCAGGTTAAATTATTTCGTATTAGTTTGGAAAGTTTAAGATTGGGCCAGTATCAGAATATCGGAGCAATAACCATTGCACAGGCCCTGAATCTTACAATATCATTCATTACAGCAACCTCGGTCATAAAAGGAGATATTACCCTTGGTGCAATGTTCGCAGTACAATTTATTATCGGTCAGCTAAGTGCACCGGTTAATGAATTTATCCAGTTTATTGCCTCAGCCCAGGATACCAAGCTAAGCCTGGAAAGGATCCGTGCCATTAATAATGAACCTGACGAGTTGAGCGAGAAACCTACTGTATTTGAGTTGCCGGCAGCTGATCATTCCATTACTATAGAAGGTCTTTCCTTCGGATTTTCAGGATCATATTTGGTTCTTAAAGATATTAATTTCAAAATACCAACTGGAAAGGTCACTGCTATTGTAGGAGAAAGCGGAAGTGGAAAAACAACATTGATCAAATTACTTCTCCGTTTTTTCCCAATAAAAAAAGAAGAAATAAAGATCGGAAATATTTCAC
>CABHOW010000014.1 GCA_902168225.1 uncultured Flavihumibacter sp.
CACCGAGATCTACACTATCCTCTTCGTCGGCAGCGTCAGATGTGTATAAGAGACAGATGAAAAGCTATCTATCCCCACAACTCTTGAGGATTTTCAAAGCATTTTAGACAATATTGATGAAATGAACGGAAATGGAGGGAATGAATCACCTTTGACAAGTTTAGTTGAAGTAGGATGCGATGATTATTACTTAACACCAGAGTACATACCTTTCATTGATCAAGAATTAATAAATTACTATACTTGGAATGATAATGTTGATTGGAGTATAAACAAAGATTGGACTTTTGCCTATAGGGGAATATACAATTCAAATGTTGTAATTGAAGGAATAAAAAAAACGGAAAATGAGCACAGAGGATCTACTCTGTACAATAATATTTTAGGAAGTGCACTTTTTTATAAATCTTTCTATTATTATCAATTGGCGCAAGTTTTTGCGCCAGTTTACAATGAGAGTAGCGCAAAGATTGATTGGGGAATTCCAATTCGTCAACAAGCAGACGTAGGTGAAGTTTTATCTAGACCAAGCAACTTAGAAACGTACAATACTGTTGTTGGTCAACTTTGGGAAGCCATTAATCTCCTTCCTGAAGAGCAACCGATTAAGACGAGACCATCAAAAATTGCAGTTGAAGCATTATTGGCAAAAGTGTATTTGGTAATGGGTAAGTACGATAGTGCTTACAAATATTCAACTGCATCAATTGATAAATTAAAAGATCTACTGATAGATTTTAACGACCTAGATGCAACTTCTTTAACTCCCTTTAAAAGGTTTAATTCAGAAGTAATTGTTGAAGGAATGCTCAGCCCTCACACTCTATTGGGCAGTTTTATTGCCAGGATTGACGAGACTTTGTTTAATTCTTTTGATAATAATGACTTAAGAAAGACATGTTATTTTGAAAATGCTACTATTATGGGTACATCGGGGTACTTATTTAAAGGGAGTTATTTTGAAAATATGAACAACCTATTTGGAGGAATTGCAGTTGACGAAATAATTCTAATTCGAGCAGAATGCAATGCTCGTTTAGGTCATACTAATGAGGCAATGAAAGATCTAAATGATTTACTACGAACTCGCTGGAAAAAAAATAATGGTGTTACTACATACATTGACCAAACTGCAATAAATGACCAAGATGCACTTCAAAAAATTTTGGTAGAAAGAAGAAAGGAGCTTGTGTTTAGGGGTACTAGATGGACAGATTTGCGCAGGTTAAATAAAGAAGGAGCAAATATTGCAATTACTAGAATAGTTAATGGTCAAACCTATACTCTGGCGCCTAATGATAAAAGATACACTTATTTAATTCCAAGTGATGTGATTAGTTTTCATCCAGACATGCCACAAAACCCTAGGTAATTTATTGTTTCAATGTCCTTAATGTTATTTTGGGATTTCATTAAATGGACGCTAGCGAAAAGACCTGGGGATCAGATCCCTGATCGAGACAGCCACAGGGACAATCAATCAAAAAGCAACTTCCAAAGTTCTATACTAACCAAGCCATTTTCCATCAGCCCTTAAAACAAAGGGGCAGCTCAAGCTGCTCCTTCTCTTAAAAATGTCCCGGCGATAGATCGATACGCAGCCTGTTTACTTCTGCAGTCAGATTGCTGATCGTACCTGTTAGATCTGAAAAGTACTTGTCAGGGTACCAGGCATAAAATAAATTGAGAGTGAACTATGTCCGCTGGAGATCACTTGAACAAGACCCAGCGAAAATCAAGTACTGGTTCAATCAATATAAGTCAACAAGTTTTTTTGAATAAGTGAAATATAGTTATTCCCAATTTTACATCAGGGTGTTCTCTACACCCTGATTTTAAAAGAATGTCCTTCGGGGGCTCACTCGTTAACCCAGTTACTGTCCCTACGAAGTCTCACTTGTTGACCTCGTATTAATTATACATAAACCCCTGCGAAATCGTCACTAAGATTAGGAAATGCTGCGAAGTCGCTACGCAGACCGTCGCAGGAACGAAAGGAAGGCTTGTGATAAACCGCTGCGGGGTTGTATGCATCCAACCGCAGGGACGGAGATATGATTTTACAAGGGACATGAAACAATCACTTTTGTCACGCTTTAAGGCGTGATAGAAACAATTAATAAATGGTGCGCAGGTTATTGTGTGGTGGCGACCCCTCGCAATATTAACGAATACTGTCGGATCACCGCCGGGTCTATGATACCGACCCGGCGCCTACGGCAGCGTACTTTGTAGATCTTTGAAATTATTAAACCTGCATAGAATTAAAGAAAAATATTGGGGAAAATAGCACAAATCCATTTGGGTGGTGTCAATTATCTATGAAACACTTACATCCTAAATAAGCCTATCCTTTGGTTCTGCTATAATTCAATCTGAAAAATATTTCTTTCCTATGCACCAACACACCCCGGCTTTTGTTCAGATGTTTCAAATGGGTAATCCTAAATCGATTCCAATATTGATAATGCTTTATTATGATGAGTTACTAAAATTTTCATTACGTATTACAAAAAGTAAATCAGAAGCGGAGGAAATTGTTCAAGATGCTTTTACTATTTTATGGCAAAGAAGATCAGGATTTTTCTCAGATTTATCTATACGGAAGTACTTGTTCAAAGTTGTGAAAAATAAAAGCCTCAATAGTCAAAAAAAGACAGCTAGAAGGAAAAAAACTTTAAATGCTTATGCTCATTCGGAAACAGAATTAACTGTAGCGATAGAAATTGATATGGGTGGCGATGACTATCTTTTGATTAAACTTTGGAGGGAAATAGAAAAGTTACCTCCCCAACCAAAGACTGCGCTTTCATTATTGGCAAAGGGAATGCCCATTAAAGAAGTTGTAGGAATAATGAAACTAAAAGAATCTACTGTGCGTGCAATAAAGCTACGTGGTATTGCTGCTTTAAGGAAGAAAATTAGATGTTTTTTTACTGCTTGGTGAAGTGGAACTCTTACGGAAGGCGCCAACGTAAGGATACACTGCTGGTGATCTCATTTTTAATGCCTGGTATTTGTATAATCAGTGAGGACGCCGAGGAAAGATAAATCTACTTGAAATAATCTTGAGGCGCTCCGCAGACCACTTCAGGGGAATAGACTAAATCCGCCCACATGGTGGCTCCTGCTATTAATCAGACAATTCAATCAACGATAAATCAAACATTCAATCCACTTGATAAATTGATAGAATTGTTCGAGAAAGAGAAGGCAGAGATTGAAAGCTGAAGAAGGGAAAAAATAATTAGTATTCGTACGAACATGCCGTTGCGTGTTCTCTCAATGATATAATTTCAATGGGCCGTCCGAAAACTGGGACGTCTTTTTTAATAAAGTCTACGTATTAAAATGTAACCATGACTACAACGGAAACAGTAACAGTAATCAGCATAGGGTTAACCTTTTTTGTAGGAGTTCTTAATTTGATAATAACATTTAGGAATGTCAGAAAGACGGCATTTATTAATTCTGTAACATCTTCACGGATAAAATATATTAAAGAGTTGAGGGAAAGCATTTCAAAATTTTGTGGCCTTGTGTACAGCTATAATAACCGTAGCTCAAAACTATCTGATGATGAAACTTGGAAGTTGCATAAAGAAGCAGATAATTTAAAATTTCTAATTCGGCTTTATTTGAACCCTGAAGATGAATATTGGGATAATAAAATTATTGGCCTGATTGATCAAATCATGCTAAAAACCGACAAAAATCCAACAGAAGATATAAATTCACTTATAACAATAACTCAATACCTATTGAAACTGGAATGGGAAGGTGCAAAAAGAGAATCAGAGGACGGAATAATTTCTGAGGTTGAAAAAAGAAAATTATATAACAAGTACGTTGAAAAACATAAAAAGTCAACATAAAAGAAATGAAGAAGAAATCTATATTTTATTTTATTTCACCGTTCTTTTCATAATTATCGGAATGAGCTAAATTTCATTTTATCATCGTGATCATCTTGCTCAAGTTCTAGCATCAAAGCGATATCTTTTATTGTAAGTTCCCGTTGCTTGGTAGACCAGTACAATTTGCCTTTAAATATTCAATGACTTGTATTCTAATTTCATCTTGATCAGATTGCATGATTTTTCACTTTATATACCTTATAACGAATAATTACTTTGAAAGTACCATCTCTATGGTAGAAGCTGCCTAAAATGGGGTTTTGGGCTACCCCCCAAAAGGGTTCTTTAGATGAAAAATATTTGTCCTAATTAGGTCGATGATTATGCATTACATTTTACTGCGATCTTTAATAATGGTTTTCAGAGAACTAATTGAACGTTTACTGCATTCTTTTGCTAGGTCCGATGTTTCTTGCGAAGATTTTTTATTGTAGCGCTTAATGATTCTCAAAATATCGTATTGCACTTCTATGATCCTATTAAGAAGGGAATCGGTTGAATTAAGGTTCGGGAATTGACCTCGTTTATCTGCTTCAGTTATTATTTCTATTTCGTGAATAAAAATTACATTCTGTTTTATTAGGCCACCTACCTGGTGAATAAGTGTACTAAAGTCCTTTTCCTGGAATTCATCTGCTTTTGCTTGTAAATCGACTAATATACCCTTCGAGTTAAATAGTTGTGTTGTGAGCCGCTCATTGACTTGTGCAATTGCCTTATCAATTGACCTTTGAATAAGTGTATCGAGCCATTGCCTTACCCAGTTCTTATTGAAAAAGGGTTTAATCTTCCTTCTGCATTTATATACATCTTCTAATTGATGTCTGACTGTAGTATGGTAATCCAATAAGAGCATCTTTATGCAAATAAAAAGACAAGGTTACTATTGGAATAGTAGAGTATATCTAATCTAAATTAGGTTAATTCCCCCACAGAGACAAGCCTAATTCTATGTCATTTTAAGTCTTGCTGGCGGGGTCTCTAAAAGGAACCCGGCGGTTGCAGCTGGGGGTACTCACCCCGGGATACACCTGGTGTCACAGACTTCGGAGGCGACCAATATCGAGACCATCACAGGGAAACATTCACCAGGTGCAGCCGTCCCACTGGTAGTTACATCATATGAACGCCAATAGAAAAGTAACTCTGCTGGTGGTCTCTTCAAAACTACGGTGGAAAACCACCGCAGAAAAAATTCCAGGAGCATTGAGACTGTCTAATCACGAAAGAAATAATCCCGATTACAAAAGTGGTTAAGAAACATCAGTCGTAAATTGACTTACTACCCTTTAAAACCGTTGAACTTATATGCTAATCACTGTTGAAAAATATGCTGCGCAAATAAGGGAGATCGAGCAGTTTGTAGGTGTGAATTTTAATCAACCTACAATAGAGAATTACCTAAATGAAAGGTTCAATGGCACCAAAGTATCGATAAAGGCTGCGTTTAAAAAGGTTCATGGCAAATCTATTACGAAGTATCATAATGAATATAGACTGAATACAGCGCGCGAATTATTATTGGCAGGAGCTCCCTGCAAAAAGGTAGCCAAGGATGTGGGGTACTCATCTTTACCCGCATTTTGTTTGGCCTTTAAGAATAGATTTGGTTGTTCGCCTGGGGCAGTAACTAAGGGGGACAATAGCAATCAATCCCCTCCCTTAAATTACATTGAGGAATTAATAAAAATAGAAGACTATATTAAAAGTCATCCCAAAGAAAGACTGTTTACTCAATATTTTTTTCAATTTTATAAATCAAATTTCCCATCAATTAGGTATTATTTCAAGAGAAAGCATAAAAAGACTATAGACCAGTATTCAAATTCCTACAAAGCAGAAATTGCCGAGAAAATGCTTATGTCAGGATCTAATACACTTGAAGTAGCATCGGCTATTGGACTTAGCCCGTCTTATCTTACGCAATTACTTGCAAAAAAGAAAGGAGTGACTCCTGCTGAAATCAATAAACAAATTGGAAAAACAACTCGAAAGCATTTAGCAATAATAGAAGAAGTAAAAACATACATTGCTCAGCATATAGATAGCCAGTTGTCCGCTACGCGGATTTCCGAGACACTCCATCACTTTAAGAAAACGGTAAAGAACTTATTCCTCCAATATGAAGGGTTAGATGTAACTCGGTATATTGATCAACGAAGAATTGAACGCGCAAAAGAATTACTGATGAAGGGTTATAGCCTAAAAGAGGTTAGCGCAATAATGAATTATTCTCATTCCTCCGCCTTGAATGCTTTTTTTAAGGCAAAAACTGGCCTTACTCCGATGGATTTTGCCGAACTTGAAAAGAGTACGGCAGTCGATACTAATACTATATTTTATACTTCTAAGGTTAATCTAATAAATTCAATTCAAACACAGAAGGTTATTGATGTACTGGCATTGGTGGATGAATATGTTATCAAACAAGCTGATAAAATAAAGGATGATAGAGATGTAGCTAGATATTTTAATGTGGATGTTGATATTCTAAGAAGACGGTATTTAGAGTACAGAGGTAAATACTTAAAAGAAACAATATCAGTTACGAGAATTGAGCGAGTGAAGGAGCTTTTGCTTGAAGGGAAATCGGTACGCTTAATCTATCAATTAATGAATTTTGAAACTCCTGTACAATTAACTGCATTTTTTAGAAAATGTGTAAAGATGTCGCCTACTGCATTTCAAAAGATAAGCATAGGAAAAAGGATCAGGCATCTTAAATCAATTGATACTCATTCAGCAATGCTGGCTGAACTTGAGTTGCTTATCAGAAGTAATCTTGAACTAAATAATACAATAAAAGCATTAGCTCAAAAGTACAATATGGGTACAAGTAATGTCAGATATCATTTCTTAAAGAGCAGAGGATTTTCAGTCGGCGACTTTCTAACCAGGTGCAAGTTGGAGAATGCTATTAATCTGATGCTGAAACAAGTTCCCATTTTAAAAGCTATAAAATCATCCGCATTCAAAACTATCGACGAATTTTACAAGGCTTATGTTTCCCGCTATGGTGAGCATGGATTATATTCGATTTTCAGGTTGCCCAGCTAATAAAGTAATTACTCCCGATTACATAACAGCTATGTAAAATAAGATCGGATATTTGCTGTAGAGAAATCACAATACTGCACTCACCCTCCTCGTATATCCTGGCAGTATTCAGAATTATATCTGTAGAGATTTGTGTAACAACCCCGCAAAAAAGATGTCATTTGGGTTGCAAATGGAACATAAGGGCAGTAAATTATTTTATCGGATTCATTATGGAGAATCCAGCGGGATTAAAACAATAAGTATCGTTAATAAAATGCTTGGCAATTGCATCTGAGAAGGCTAATGCTTTTATAATACAGTGAAAGATTGCCGGCGAAAGTATATTCTCAATCAAGTTGATGAGGTAATAATATCTAGCTTTCCCTGCAAATCTCCTGTACTAAGTTTGGAAATACTATTCATAAATAAAGTTTAATGGTTATTGCTCTTCGTTGTAATCCGGCCCTTAAACTTAATATCCAACTCAATAATAATAAGTCTTTATATGAAAAAGATCTTACCCCCCTTAACTGCAATAATGTTAGCACTGTCTCTTTTTAGTTTTACAAAAAATACTAAAAGCGTGCTGCAAACTTGCACAGATAGTTTAGTTTGGTTCAATTTGGCTTCTGGTGAGGATTTTAACTGCGCAAGTTTCGCATCTGTAATGCAGGGAGATGTTGTTGCCCTACCAAGGGTATCTGCAGATCCTATAGCTGATTTAGCAACATATACTAGAACACAAGCACAGCAGGTCCTAGCTTTCCCACAATGCCCTGCAAATAGTATTAAGGTTTGCGCTGTGGGATATACTGTTGTTTCTGCAAATTTTACTGGAGTAACAATAGGCGGACAACCTAAATGGGTACCATCGATTGGCGCCCAACCTGTTTGCAAGACTTGCAGAACAACAGTGCCTGCTTTTTAGAACTAATCACTAAATGATGAAAAGCAACATAGAGTTACCATTAATGAAATATGCTTTCTTGTTATTGTCTTTATTAGGCTTTGGATATACATATTCTGATAAATTGGCAACGTGCACAGACGCAATCGTTTGGTTTAAGTTAAAGCCTGGAGTTGATATCAATTGTAATAATTACACTTCTGTCAAGCCTTCAGATTTGATACCGCATGATCGAGTTACCATAAATCCATTGGCAGATATGGCAGCATTCACTATGACCCAGGTACAACGGTATCTCAATATCCTGAGTGTCCAGCCATTAGTATTAAAGTGTGTTCCGTAGCTTATGAAGCGCTAGTGGTAAATTTTGTAGCAGGTACTGAAAATGGATTACCTAAGTGGGTTCCAACAAAAGATGCAATTCCCATCTGTAAGACTTGTAGAACAACAATTCCGTAATTGCAGAATTAGAGTATTAGTTTTTCCAAAAAAAGATCATCATGAAAATCAATTTTCTTCCAATAATAGCATTAGCACCTGTCTCTTATACACATCTCC
>CABHOW010000015.1 GCA_902168225.1 uncultured Flavihumibacter sp.
GTCATGGCCATCAAAATCGGGAGTACAGTTTTGCCAATGTCACTTAATTCATATTCAACGCGGGGTGGTTTTTCAGGATAGCTATGCCGCAAAATCAATCCATCATCTTCTAACTCCTTAAGCTGTTCAGTCAAAATCTTGCGCGATATATCCGGTATTTGGGCGGCCAGCTTTCCAAACCGAACAGCGCCATTCACCAGTCGGCCCAGGATAATCGGTTTCCACTTACCGCCGATGTAGGTCATCGTATATACGATCGGGCAGGTTGATGTATGTTCCTTAAATTTCTTCATTGGTTACATGAATGTTACCACTTTTGGGCTTTTAGTTACATAAACGTTACCACCTATTAGGGTTGTGTGCATGAATGATAACAACTGGTTTAGTTACTTTACGTTACTAATGTAAATCATTTTTTGAATTAAGTCAATTATCAGGAATTAAAAACACATTGAATGAACAGTAAAAAAACAGCAGACGCAGTATTGCAGGGTAAAATAGCGCTGGTAACCGGTGGCACAAAAGGAATTGGTAAAGCAATAGTTAAAAGACTTGAGCAAGCAGGCGCAACTGTTATTGTAACGGCCAGAAACCAACCGAATGAGCCGGATGCAACTTATACATTTATTGCTGCCGACCTTTCACGCGCTAAAGAAGTAAATAAAGTGGCCAATATAATAAGTGAGCAATTTGGGCGTATAGATATAATCATCAATAACATGGGGGCAAATACGTATCCTGGCGGAGGATTCATCACTTTAACGGATGAATATTGGGACCAGGCCCTTCAGGTTAATTTGCTTGCTTCTGTGCGGTTGGACAGGGCTTTGTTGCCTAAAATGTTAGATCAAAAAAGTGGTGTGATCATTCACATATCCTCTACCAGCAGCCAGTTCCCTATATGGGAGTCAACAATGGCTTATAGCGTTGCTAAATCTGCGTTGAATGCTTATAGTAAAGCATTAGCTACAGAGGTAGCTGGTAAAGGGATAAGGGTCATTACAGTATCTCCAGGCTTAAATAAAACCGATGCAATGAAAACCTTTTTGGAAGACTATGCAAAGCAAAGCAACATCACTGTAGAGGAAATGACAAGAAAGCTTTTTGAGAGGGTTGGTGGTATACCAATGGGAAGAATGGCTGAGCCGGAAGAAACGGCGGAGCTAATCAACTTTCTGGTTTCGCCGGCGGCTTCTTATATTACCGGCACAAATTTAACTATCGACGGAGGCAACTTCCCTATAGTCAAATAAAATGCCTTATTAACGAACCATCGCATTGGAGTTGAACTTTGGACGTAAGTCTAAAATATCCGGAAGAAGGTTTAATAAATGTCCTTATTGCAAAGTGCACCATCGCGGCGGCGAAGGAATGGATATAATTTTTATTTCTGCGGTAACGTCAATTCAACAAGAATACTTCGAACAAAAAAGAGCCTTCAAATCCAACGACTTGAAGGCTCTTTTGATCTTTTAAAACGATTTCAACGGAAGATCATATGTTGAATGTATAGTTTTTGAAATCACTATGGTGTCACTGGCGCCTGGTGGTATCGAATCTGACAAATACCGGTGTACGGCTGAATCGCCGGCACGTTTGGGCGCCGAGAGTATTCTATAATCAAAATAATTTGTTGCATTAGGAAGATAACGTGTCAAAAATGAAGTATCTGCTGTGGTTCCGGTGATCCTGTTACGCAGGGTAAATTCTCCGTAATCGGAATACATATCAAAATACAACGTGTCGTATGGATTGGCATCGATCTTCAGATTTACCCTTGCATAGTTTAATTCCCTGGCGCTTATAGCAACGTTATTCAATTCGTGACTATAGTTGAACTTGTATAAAGGATGGTTAATGTCCATAACATAATTTACCTGGCTTGTATTGTCTACCTTTTGTACGTAATTAATGATTAATGCATAGTCTATGCTGTTTCCTTCTGCATTATATGTCAGCGAAAAGTTGCCGTTGTTATCTGACATGGTTGAATCGAGCGGCCCTTCCGTATAATGCATTCCATAAAAGGTTGCTTTTCCACCAAACAAAAATATTTTCACATTCGGGAGCCTTTTGTTTTTAACAGAATCAATTACATAGCCACTTGCCTGAATGAGTGTGCCTTCGGAAATCTTTTTCCGGCACGCTGTTATAAAAAACAGGGTCACAAAAACAAAACTTACCAGGAGCTTTTTATTCATAATGGTTACTTTTAAGGCCAACGCCCTGCTCAGGATTATCTGCTGTACATGAGGGCGTATGATGGCATGACAAGCTTGGACATGTATTTCGTTGCATATGAAATGTGGAATAAACGCATTTTATTATCGAGAACAAGCTGTTTCAAGGTCAATTCTTGCACCGTTAGTTACTTTTTTGGGGGGCGATAACTGGTGTACATGTAATCAATTGAATTTTCAACATCAACATTACGGATGTTATTACACCATTCGTTGAATTGAGTAACCAACTCTGTAGAAGGGTGGGAGATTGAGTTTTCGCAATAGTAGCTGGAATTTCAACCGGCTTTAAAGCCTCCGGTTTGACAACAGGGACAGGTTTGTACTTTTCAAGGGTAAAATCAAAACACCCTTTCAGAATGTCTAATTTAATCTCTGTAGCCTTAACAGTACCATGATGTAAATTTTCTGGCAGATAGGAATAAGGGAGACTTAATGTAAACCTTTCTCCCTGATAACGCCATCTTAATCTAATTCTACCCCGGAAGTTTTCAATACCAATTTCACCCTTTGTAGTTTTTTTGATACCCATTCTGATACCCATTGAATTTTGAGGCTCTTTTTTGTCATCATCCTATATAGGGAACCGAAAGTGCAACAAATAAAAAAAGCCCTGAAAGCTTTATCTGTAAAGACTTTCAAGGCTTTTATCTTTCGTCGGGCCGGCAGGATTCTAACCTGTATCCTTTAGTTTTTTGTACTAATGTATCTTCATTTGAATGATGCTGCTGGCCTCACCTTAATTAATGAGAAAGGATCTTACGAAAGCTGATTACGCTTCTGTAGCAAAAATATAGGAGCGACTGTTGGATAATCAATACCCGAAAAAAAATACGGAGGAAAAAGCGTAAAGGCCTACAAAGAACTGGCCGATACTTATTTCAAAGCAGTAAATTCTTCACTGGCCGCGTCTGCATTGGATAAGGCAATTTCGATGACCGTTACCGGTAAAACCCCTAAGGAACAGGTTAAGCAAATGCAGGAATTATTAATGAAGTATAAATCTGCAATTTCCACTAAGAGAAAAAAAATCTAACCAGAGAAAGTCGCTATACGTAAAACTGGAGATCGGTGTGGTTTCCAGGCTTACCGCTGACCAAAGTAAAATTGAAGCGGCAACCGATTTATACAAAATGCTTCGGTGGCTAAAAAAAAAATCGTAAGAATAGGATGCCCTGTCATTTTCTGCTAAGATTAATTAAATATATTAGTTGATCTATCAACTAATATATTATCTTAGTGCCATGAATAATGAAAATGAGGATTCTCCTTTAATAATTTTTCAAATAGGCGCTCTTTATCACAGATTATATTCGGAATGTGGTAAAATATTCCGGGAAAAGGAGTTCCCTTTTGAAATGGATCAGATACCGGTCATTCTCAGATTATATTATAAGGGAGAAGCATCCCAGC
>CABHOW010000016.1 GCA_902168225.1 uncultured Flavihumibacter sp.
TTCTTTGGGTACACTTCTTATTAACTTTAAATAGGTTTCCCATGAATTCCAAATATCAGCAATTATATAATAGTCAAAATCAGTAATATTTTTATGCCAAATAAAAAATCTTTCGTGAATATTTTCAGGTTGCTCTTCCAATAACCCATAAAGTGAAAAACCATTTCCTCTGATTTTAGATCTTATTGCATCTGAAAGTGGAGCATACATACAATCAAATCTTGGAATATCTAAACATTTATTCCCAAGCACTTCTCGTAGTCCATGAAAAAGGCCTGCGGAAAGATAATCGGGCGTATTTGAATGGAAAAAAAGAATTTTCACTTTACTAGTAAGGTTTCAATTTTATCCTTCCATTTTTCTGAAACAGCAACAAAATTCGAATATCCAAAGAATTCTCCATAAAAATTTGGGTCGAAGCTACTTAGGCCATCTTTTTTAAGAACATAAAACTGATATCCATTTTGAGTTAACAAAAGGTAAGCCGACTTTAGTGTTGCGCCTGCATCCATCCATTCTGCATTATATTCGAACTGAATAATACCGATTTTTCTATTTCGTAAAGATTCTTCCGCTCCTTTTAAAACATTAAAATCAAAACCCTCACAATCAATTTTTAAAAAGTCTATACAAGCAAAATCTTGATCTTTTAAAAGATCATCCAGTCTAATAACTTCTATTAAAGTTTTGGTATTGTTATTATTGATTGAAGGAACAAAAGAAGACATCTCACCAGCATTTGATTGTTCATTAAAAAAAAGATGAGAATTTACATGACCTAGGCCTTTGTTTAAAAGTAGTAAGCGTTTATCTTTAGAGAATTTACTAAATAGTTGATCAAAAGCATTTTTTCCAGGTTCTATAATGATAATTTTCTGTATATTATCATCAGAATAATTGAGCACCATATCTGTCCATTCACCAACATTTGCACCAACATCGATACATGTAATTAAAAAAGGGGATAATTTTTTAATAAGTAATGCTTCACCACTATTTTCAAAAATATGATCTTGAATCAATGAGTAAGCAATAATTTTATTGATTTGATTCTTTATTTTTATTAAAAAAAATACAATTACTCTATTTTTTGCAATAAATCTTTGGACTGTATCACTTATTGATTTTAATCTACTCATGACTTTTGAATAACTATAAAAGTATGTTCATCGAATGGGAACTCTGTTCCCATGGGAAATTCTGATTTATAGCCGGCATTTGTAGCCCATTGTTTAATTTCTTCTTTAGATGCAATATATACTGCATCAAAATCGGGCCAATGAATTTGATTATTCGTATGCAAACATATTGGTGTCAGATTTATCATAAATCTACCGGGATTCATTTTTATTCTTTTTAAGTTACGATTTAATTTTATTTTACTGTCGTATAAACTAATAAAAAAATCTAGAATCTTACCTTTCTTAATCTTTTCTTTCGCACTACGTAATTCACTCAAACCCAAAATTTGAGAGGGAAACCGTTTTTCACTTGTAAAATCAGGAAAAATAAGTGCTAAATAACCGCCTTTTTTTACGACTCTCATCATTTCAACAATAGCCCTTTCAGGAAAAACTAAATGTTCAATTACATAGAATGAAAAACAGATATCAAAGGATTCGTCTTTAAATGGTAAATCGTAAGCCCCCGATGAAATCCATTTGTCTTTTGGCCATTTAATTGAATTTTCTCGAATTACGTCATCAGAGACTTCAATTCCTGTATAGTCAATGGGCTTATTAATACCATTTAGATGATGTCTAATTCTACCTTGCCCACAACCTACTTCAAGCACTTTATTGACATTAATACTTTTCATCCAATTGAGAAACCCATAGGTAATAGGACCTGGATCTATACCAAAATCTGTTGTTAGTATCATTTTATCATATAATTCCCTATGATCGTTTTTAGTATAAAAAAGATTCATCTTAAACTGAAGTTCGTTTAATTTATCCTGATTACAAGCTTCTATACTAGAAACCCAGTTAAATTTTCGAGTTGCTTTTAAATTTGTATGCACTTAGTGTAATTGAAGGAAATAAAATAAGCAATGTAATCAAATGAATAAAAGAAGTTTTTATAAATTTTTTACTTATTGCATTTGCTAACGCAATCAGTTGAGATTTATAAGCTTCTCTAAAAACTTGTACCCAACTATGGTTTTTTTTATAAAAAAATATCCAACTATTCAAGGATTGCGGCAACCTATTTAGTTTATCCAAAACTGAAGGAACTCTTACTGGGTGAACTACTTTGGCATCTGACACAAAAATAATTAGAGATATATCTCTAATTCGGTTGTAAATTTCTTGATCTTCTTGTGCTGCTATTTTAAAACTATCATCGAACATTCCAATTTGTTCAAAAAAAGATTTTTCGATACAAATATTTGCCGACCAAAAACAGCCTCCAGTTGTGTTTATGGGGCATTCCGCCATATCTAATTTTAGTAGTTTCCAATCATCAGGATAAATAGCACCCTCAAACGCACTAATATTTGGATGCGCATTAATCGCAGTCGAATATGAAATTAGTAGGTTCGTATCAGGTTTAACATCATCATCTAAAAAAACAAGCCACTTACCTTTCGCTATACTTGCACCCTTATTTCTATTAGCTGCTGGTCCCTGTTGGGGTCCTTGTATCCAAATAACATATGGATATTTATTATTTATTAGCAATCTTGTACTATTTGTATTACTATCGTCCGATACTATTACTTCGTAATCCACAGCCAGTTCCTGTAATTGTAATAATGAAAGACAGGTATCTAACAACTCAGTACGGTTACATGTGGGTATAATAACAGAAAAATACACTTTATCGTCCTATTAGTTGTATGAGATTTTTAGAAAATACATCAGATGAAAAGCAATTAGTATATCTGTTCTTAAACCATGTTTTATCAGAATCTACATTTTGTTTATGGATAATAGCTGATAACTTGTTTTGTAAATCATTGTCACTATTCAGATCATACAAATAGTCATCTCTCGCTATTATTTCGTCAAATGGGCTGTGTTGTGGCGATAATATAGCAAGCCCTTGCGACATTGCCTCTACTTGCACGTATCCCCAATCATCACTGATTGAAGCAAAAATAAGTACGTCGCAATTTCTCAAAGCACTTATTGCATAATCTCTAGGTAAGATCCCTGTAAATATTGCTGGAAAATTATTTTGAAGCACCCATTCCTTAAATTCGTCTGAGCAGGAACCAATTAATGTTAAGGTAAACTGATATGGTTTTAATTGTTTTAATATACTTATAACTTTAATGAACCCTTTTCGCTTATCCTCTAGTGATAAAGCCATTAGAGCAAATCTTATGACATTAGTATCTCTGGGGTTAGTTACATTTTTGTTTGTGATTGAACGTACACATGGATAAATACATTTGGCATTAATTTCTTCTTTTACCAAAATTGCAGACAAGCGATTAGAAACAGGCATAACAGTTCGTGCAATGCTGTAACCATACCAATCAACTTTATGCCAATAAACTGCATTCAGTATATTACTAAAAAGCTGTTTAAAATTTTTAGAAAGTAAAAAGGCTTTTCTCAAATAATCTTGTAGATAGGGTTGATACGTCCATGCAACTACATGTTGTGGAACAGGAACCAGTTCACATAAAATATTAGTTTGATTAAAAATGTAGCATGAAGGAGAAATTTGTAAGCCATTTAAATAATGATTAAGCCTTTGTAAAAAATTTGTTTTGGGCTTTACCCAAGGCATAAAAAACCAAAATTTATAAAGCTTATCCCTTACTTTAACATATAATGTACGTGTAGATTGCATCATAGAGAAATCAAAATCTATCATTTTCACTGGAAAGCTATCTGGTACTACAATTTTTTTTGACTTAACAAGTATTACTCGCTCTCCAGCATTATGCAATGCTAAAGCAGTTTCTAAGCACCAACTTGCCATACCATTATTATTATATAAATATGCAATAACTATCATTTTGCTAGATTATGTAACATATTTATATATTTATCGGTTAGAACGTCCCAACTATATCTGCCAAATGCAAAGTTTATAATTTCTGTTTTATTAAAAACTGAGACAGAAACCTGATTTATTGCACTGCTAAGTATACCTGTCTCACGCATGTTCACAAAAACTCCAAACTTATCTAAAACTTGTTTGCTTATTTCATAATCGTGCACAATAGGCAATAATCCATAAGATAAGGCTTCCGGTAAAACACGGGGCAATCCTTCATTTAATGATGCCAAAATAAAATAATCAGCAATAGCCAAAAAATTACCAACTTCAGAAACATCAACTTCTTTTATCGAGTATAATTTTTCCGGTAAAGAAGATGCAATTTCAAAGATAAATGGCGTTTCATTAGTAGTTTGTCCTAGCAAAATCAAGTAATATTCTTCCTTATTCTCAATTTTTTTAAACTCTTCAATCACATAATCCATTCGTTTATGACTTGCATTGATTGCCCCAACAGTTATTAGTATCTTTTTTTTCTCCGGTATCTTTAATCTTTGTTTTATTTTTTCTTTTTCCTCAATTTTTTTTAGATTCTTTTTTACATCAATATTAATCCCATATGGCAATAGCGTTTGGAACGAACTAGGCACATCAGCTAATATTGCGTCGTAATAATATTTTGGTAATAATTGTTGCACATGATGCATTCTAGTGAAAGGAGGGCTATTAGGTGCACCGTTTGAAAAAAGTAATTTAAATTTAAATTTTATCCATTTATTAAAATGCCACAAATAGGTCCCTAATTCAAAATCACTATAATAAATAACCGATGGTTTATACTTAACTATTTTAAAGATTAAATTTAAAAAAAAAGTGAATTGTTCTATTGTATATGAATCAAGGCTACTAAATTTTGAAATTAAATAAGCTAATTTCCCATTTCGATGAATATTTCTAACTTTTAATTCCTTATCCTTATTTTCCCCTGCACCTTTTAGTAAAAAAATTGTGAACTCACTGTTACACTTGATAGCCTCAAAACATTCTCTAGTAAAAGATTCATACCCTCTTTTTATTCTACCTAACCCTGTACATACAAAAAAAATAATAGGTTTATTACTCATTAACATTTACTGCTAAGCACTGTAAGCAACAACTTTGTGAAAAGCATACCAAAGTTTATCGGACAACGAGAAATGTATTTGGTTTTTATTTAGAAATAAGACTTCAGCATACTTACTAGAGGATGTTATGATGCTATAGAAACCAATTTTGTGCATTCTCGTAAGCACTTCTTTTGTATCACTAAAGAATTTATCACTTAAATATTCATGAAATTCTACTCCTATTTGTGGAATAGCCAATAAAGTATCATTAGGCGTATATTTTAATACATCGATTTCAGCACCTTCAATATCAATTTTTAAGTATGCTATTTTTAAATTATTATATTTTCTAATTAAAGTTTGTAAGGATATGGAGGGCACAATATGCTTACTCTTAGTATCCCAAACATTTGCTATTTCGGGATATATACTGCTAGCTTCATCATTATACGAAATAATGAACTCCACACTACCATCTTTTGCTCCGCAAACTGCATACTCTTTTTCCAGCCAATTATATTCGGGCAATTTCTCAAATAACTGTTTATTTGCTTCCACACAAATTGAGGATGTATTAAATGTCCTATTCATAGCTATACTAAATGCAGCTTTATTAGCACCTAGATCTATAATTACTTTATTATGTTTTATATCTTTTACCCTTACATAGTGCCCGCCAATATTTTCACAAAACAATTTTTTTGCAGAAATATAAATTAATTTTAATCTTATTTTTTGAAAAAAATTCAACTATACAAGTTTAAAAGATACTGTTTCAAAATTGACTTATAAGTGATATCCCCGAAAGCAAAATATGGAAATCGTATCCCAACCTTAATTATATCTAAAAATTTATTCCGAGGTGATAGTTTTAGTAATGATTTATAATACTTAATGAGCTCCTTTAGAACAATTGCATCAAAAAAACTTAAATACCTTAAATAGCGCTCCGCAATCATAATTGCTTCATATTTCATTTTTACATTCGAGGATGAATTACCTGTTTTTGTTATTTCATTTAATCGAAAAAAACATATTGTTTTATCGTAAAATAGTCTTTTTGCCGAGTGGAGATAAACTCTACAATACCAATCTAGATCCATACAATAATGT
>CABHOW010000017.1 GCA_902168225.1 uncultured Flavihumibacter sp.
AGCCAAGGATATGGGCGCTGGCATTGTATGGATAAACCCGCACCGGTCGTTCAACCAACGTAAAACCAGGAAACTTCCAGATATTTTCATCTAAATGAATATGTACAATTTCAGATAGGAGAGGCGCAAACACGGATGGACGGTAACTACCATTTCTGATTCGGGCGTCGCGAAGGCGTTTGTTGAATTCTTCAACGTTAATACCCAATAAGGAACAAAGCTCGGCAGTATCAACGGCTTTTACCTCTTTGGGCGTTACCACCAGGTCATACATGATGGCATTGTTTAATATTGCTTTGCCTTTACGATCGAAAATTATACCTCTGCCCGGGTACTTTACCTTTGCAAATAAAGCGTTCCTGTTAGCGTCATCGAGATACTCGCCCGAGAGCACCTGCAGGTTAAATAACTGGAGCAACATAATAACAAATACGCTTATCAGGATAAGTCGAATGATATTGGTACGAGACTGGTTGAAGGTAGCCATTTGAGTGACAAGCGATTTAAGGAATCCCTGTGCTTGTGGTGTAGAGGATGAAATTAATTATTCGTTTAAACATCTGCAAAGCAATTGCAATTCTTTTTTTCTGCTCAGGATAATTACCCGCATTTAAATCGCTGATATTTTCCAATACGAAGCGAGATGAACAGTACTGAATACAAAAAGCTTCTCTCACGAGAAGCTTTTTGTATAATACCGCCAATACAATTTTTGAACTTTTCTTTATGGATTTTAATTGGCTGGCAAACATTCAATTAAACCCCATGTATTGGCATTCTTCCCCGTTTTAGATCTTGTCTTGTAATTTGTTTTTACTTATAGGCACTTTATGGCCTTTTTTGTCGATCCAATAGTATTTTGAATGCTTATTGATATAAATGGTTTCACCATTTGGACCCTCTTTATCCTTATAAATTTTGTCGGTTATAGCATTCTTGCCTTTTGATGCCAGTTCAGCAGTTTTATTACCAACTTTAGCAGCGTCTTCTTTAAGGGTTGTTGTTACTTTTTTCGTTGTGTCCTGTGCATTGACTGAAGTAATACCTATCAACAGGGTCAGGATTGAAATTCCTAATAACTTTTTCATGATTTGATGTGCTGCAATTTTTCTTTTGAAAGAGTAATTTAATTCATTACAACATAATGCAAAGCTGAGTTTATTAACCCGAACAACTGTTATACTATCAGGTAATTAAGTTATATCATTCACACATTTACAGGCATACGATGTAATAAGCTTAACTTACAATAATGTAAAATAGTAGTGCGGTGGAGAATTTCAAGATCGTTATTTTTTTGTTGGCAGTGTTGATCAGTTTATCGGTTGTTATTGATAAACTAAAACTTCCCAATCCTGTATTTCTTGTGCTGGTAGGGTTGATCATTGGTTTTATACCTATATTACCCGATCTGGCAATGGACCCCGCCGTTGTTTTTCTTGTTTTTTTACCACCCCTGTTATATGATGCTGCTTTGCGTACCTCGTGGCACGATTTTAAAACCAACATAAGACCCATATCGGCAATGGGCATTAGCCTGGTTTTTTTAACTACAGCGGCTGTTGGTGTTACCGCCCATTTTTTTATCCCGATAATTACCTGGCCACTGGCTTTTTTATTAGGGGCCATCATTTCACCACCTGATGCCGCGGCTGCCTCCGGCATTATTAAGGGACTTGGTTTGAATAAAAATGTTATCAGTATCCTGGAAGGCGAAAGTCTTGTTAATGATGCTTCAGCTTTAATTGCCTACCGGTATGCACTGGCGGCTGGTATTACAGGAAGTTTTCTGTTCTGGCAGGCGGGTTTGCAGTTTTTATTTGTGACCGCAGGGGGAATACTTATTGGCCTGCTGGTTGGTTATGTGTTAATAGTTATACATAAAAGAATTAACAACTATCCTGTTGTCGAAACCAGTCTCACCCTGTTAACGCCTTTTATATCTTATTTAACTGCAGAACAGGTTCATACTTCGGGTATACTGGCTGTTGTAAGCACCGGCCTTCTTCTTTCGTGGCGTTCACAGGAAATATTTTCTTACCAAACAAGAATGCGTACAAGATTAGTTTGGGATACCTTGTTGTTTTTGTTGAACGGTTTTATATTTATTCTCATTGGTCTGCAATTGCCAGGCATCTTAAAGCAATTATCGCATTATAAATTATCTACGCTTATTGGTTATGGATTGATCATTGGCCTGGTTACTATTTTGGTACGTATGATATGGGTTTTTGCAGGAGCTTATGCATTCAGGCTTTTTAACAGCAGAAAAAAGAAGCTCAATAATGCCATATCGGTTAAGGAGCGGTTTGGCGACTGGAAAAATGTTTTAATTGTTGCATGGACAGGCACAAGAGGTGTGATCTCTATGGCTTCGGCCCTTGCGCTGCCGCTTACACTTTACAATGGAAATGCTTTTCCGCAAAGACATCTGATCATATTTCTAACCTTTGTTGTGATCTTTATAACGCTGGTGGTACAGGGATTATCCCTTCCCCTGTTGATCAGGCTTCTTAAGGTAAAGGCATCAGTAAATGAGGATAAAGAAGAAAAAGAACTTCAATTGTTTGTTGTGAACAGCACGCTGCATTTTATTGAATATGAACTTTTCCCATTACCGGAGGCCCGGGTTATAAAGGAATTAAAAAACAAATATGAGCAATTGGCTGGTAAATTAATTAAAGAAATAAATACACATGCCCAAAATGAAAGCGAAGAAGAGCAATTACCAGTAAGAACACTTACTGGTATGCAAAAAGCGCAGATAGAGATTGGGCGGTTTCAACGGGAACTGCTGTTGCAACTCCATAAAGAGGGCCGGTTCAGCGATACATCAATCAGGCAGGTTGAAGGTGAGATGGATATAGATGAAATGAAATTGAATCAGATGCTTCCCAAGCAAGATCAATAATTCCTGCGCGTGTAATGATCAATGTTTAGATCCAAGGGCAATAACCGAAATCAAATAGATCCCCGGTTATTAAACAAGTTTTCAGGCGAAGAGTGTCAAAGGCTTTTTTAACCAGTTTCTCAATTACGTTCAACTGGTTTGTAAGAGATGTCTGACTTGCCTTTCTCCGCTCCTTTAATCATTTTTGTATGAGCACTACAAATGTGCATGACCGATTCTGCGGCATCCTGGGTAAACCCGCTTGCAGGGTATGCACAAAATAAACAGAAGGCTTCATTTTCACAGAATCTGTTCCAAAGCTGTTCCAGTCGTACCGTGGCTCCCACTTGCCCTTTGGCCCATAAGATTGCCACCATTTCACCAAACGCACGAACTTTATAGCTGTTTCCTTTTGCTTTTACTAATACTTCACTTATTACCTTGTTAAAAAGATTCTCGTCGGGCCAGTCATTAACCATGAATTTGGACAATGTTTCTTCTGCATCAAGAGGAATGTATTGAGTTTTGGATATTAAGGAAGGAACAGAGTGGCCTAAACCAATAAGTCGATCATTTAAGGCCTTTAAATGAGTGGCAGTGGCAATAACCACAGCACATTCGCCCGCATTAACCCCTCCACTTACAAATCCTGTCAGAAGGTCGAGAAAACTTTCATCATTTTCATAAATCTGTACAACATGCTCACATGGCGCGATCTCTCCCCAGAAAATTTCGTTTCTACTTGTGGCCCATCCATCATTATTAATTTTCAGCGAATACATATCTTAACTTTATTGAAATGATTAAATAAATTTTTTTGTGGTAGTGAATCGTTAATATTCTTCACTGCTCTTCACTGGCAGGTAAATATGAAAAGTTGCTCCTTTATTTGGACTGGCTTCTGCAATAAGAACCCCTTGGTGATTCTCTACTATTTTCTTGCTTATTGCAAGGCCAAGGCCTGTACCTTCATAGGCAGCGCGTCCGTGTAATCTATAAAACATTTCAAATATTTTTTCAGACTGCTCATTAGTAAATCCAATCCCATTGTCTGAAACGCTAAGGTGATAATAAGCCCTGGCAATTTGCCCGAAACCATTGGGCAGAGCATAACCTTCAACCAATTCACTGGATACCGAAATGTATGGGTCTACACCTGCTTTGGAAAACTTCAACGCATTACTCAATAAGTTCAGGAATAATTGTTGGAATTGAAAGCGGACAATATATAAATTAGGCAAATCTCCGACCTTTATCGTTGCATTTTTCTCGGTGATCTTTGCCTCGAGTATATTTATCGTGTCTTTAAGAACTATATTCAAGTCAACATCTTCCAGCTTTCCTTCATAATCATTGCTCTGGGCATAAGTCAACAAATCCTGAATTAGATTTTTCATCCGGTCTGCCGAATCAATAATACGGTGGTATAAATCTTTGCTTTGTTCTGAAAAGTTAGCTCCTTCACGGGAAAATAGTCTATCGAGGTTAATTTGAACTTTTCGCAACGGTTCCTGCAAATCATGACTGGCAATATGTGCAAAGGATGAAAGTTGGTTATTAATTTTTTCAAGCTCCTCATTTTTGTTCTGCAACACTTTTTCAGCTTCCCTTAGTTGTGCATTTCTTTTCCTTAGATCTTCGGTTCTGTCCAACACAATCTTTTCCAGTGAATACTTAATTTTCTCATCAGCCGAAATATCCTGCAGAATTCCTATATAGCCAGAAACTTCTCCCTGGGAATCACATATAGGTCTGGAATTCGCATAGGTTACAATATACGATCCCGATGCACTTAAAAACCTGAATTTTCCCTCGAAGGGTTTGCGGGAATGAAAACAAGTCTTCCAGGAGGCAATAACATTATCCCGGTCATCGGGGTGAATAAAATTTAACCATTCGTTTCTATATCCTGCTTTGACGGATCTGCCGGTCAATTGCTCCCAGTAGGAGCTCAGAAAAATACAATCGCCATTTGCATCGGTAGTCCATATTACAAGTGGCACAAGCGTTGCGATCTGCCTAAAGCGTTCTTCACTCTCAATAATTACTTTTGCAGCAAGTTTTTGCTCAGTTACATCAATGGTAAAGCAACGCGTATGAACAAATTTTTCACCCTCCCATAACGCTGTAGAATTTATAGTCACATGTCTGATAGAACCATCTTTACATATAAGTTCTGCATCATAATTTTGAATTCGTTGCTTATTGATCAACCGATTCATTATATCCCCGATGGCAGTTTTATTAGCATGAAACTCAGAAATATGACGCCCGATGTATTCTTCTTCTGTATATCCTAACAGCTTAAGTTCTGCAAGGTTAGCCCACAGAATTATACCATCTGCATTAACCCAATGAAGACAGATAGAAGCATTTTCAAAATAATCTTTAAGCGCCCTTTCGGTCTTATTTTTCTCAGTGACATCAGAGCTGTGAAAAATGAACCCTTCCACCTGTCCCCGTCGGTCGAAATGTGGAGATAAAGTGGCCTCAAAGTATTGAAGCCCGTTCTCTATATTAGCCAATATTTGAAAGTGAGCGCGTTCGCCCATTAAAACTTTACCCATATGGCATTGTACCTGGCTAAATACTTCTGAACCAACTATAAGCGGAAACTTTTGTCCAGTTAATTCCCCATCAATCCTGGCCAGGGTCTTAAAAGGCTCATTACAAAACTGTAAGACCATATTGCAATCCACATATGCAACGAATGCCGGAATGGAATTAATAAGAGTTATTAAGCTTGCGAAGTTGTATTGCGTACCGTTCTTTGAAAGCAAACCCACATCTTTCTGGTTGGGCATGTATTATCTGATATTTTAATTTAATATTAGGGGCGAAAAAACTTTTTGAAAATAACTTATATGAATATAAAAATTATGCCAACCTATATATAAGGCAAATTTGGAAAATAAGGGAAGTTAAAAAGCATAGGAGAATTGTTGATACCCTTATTCGAAAAATCAACAAGCCGATCTTCCACCATATTTAATTTAAAAAAAAATAGTCAGTTACTTTGATATTGGCTATAACATCTTCATTGAAGTTTTCTATGCTTGTTCGGAGATATGGATGCACCCTGGGCAAAAAAATTGCAGAGTAAAAGTAGAATCATTGAAATTTATGGAAAGCTATACGCGAAAACAGGAGGTTGTCAACAGCCTGATACATGGCTTTGGGGTGTTATTCGGCATTAGTGCAATTCCTGTTCTAATCGCAATTGCCACAACCAATAATAATGTAGCGGGCATTATCGGGTCAGGCATTTACGGTTTTTGTTTTTTAATGCTCTTTACAACTTCCACTATATTCCATATAGCCAAGGAACCCTCCGTCAGACTACTATTTATGAAGCTCGATCATATCAGTATCTATTTCCTCATTGCCGGAACGTATACCCCATTCTTATTGGTTTTCCTGAATAACTCTTTTGGGATCAGTCTCCTGGTGATTTTATGGAGTCTCGCGGTGATAGGTATTTTTATTAAAATTCGTTGGACAGGCAGATTCGAAATTATTTCAACGTTAGTATACCTCGCAATGGGCTGGATCATGTTAGCCGGGGGGCGTAAATTCTTCAACGCAATTCCAGGTGATGTATTGATATTTATCATCCTTGGCGGCATACTATATACTGCGGGTACTTTTTTTTATTTGTGGGACAAGTACCCCTATACACATGCCGTATGGCACAGCTTTGTGCTCGCAGCAGCGATTTGTCATTACATAGCCGTATTACTCTCGATATGATTAGGGCGTGGTCGATTCTAAATTAGTGTAGAATATTTACAGCAATATGAACATTCACACACAAGCATGGATAAGTAGAATATAAATCATTATCCTGCTTTTTTAGTTTTGGCATATTAAGGGCAGTACTTATAGTATATTTCCTGCTTCGTCATCTCTGTTATTAGTTCGGCATTTTATCACTGGCTATGCTGTTAAAACTTCCGCCCTTTCTATATTTATTTA
>CABHOW010000018.1 GCA_902168225.1 uncultured Flavihumibacter sp.
TTTTTTTTTTCAAGCAGAAGACGGCATACGAGATGCTCAGGAGTCTCGTGGGCTCGGAGATGTGTATAAGAGACAGCTTTATGACAAACTTTCCTTATTTTGTATTACCTCGGATCCGTTCTATATTCATGCAACAGTTGTTGTAACTTGTAATTATAAGTTATCCAATGAAATTGTCCATTACTGTTTTCAATTAGTAGTATTATGAAGCTAATAATATTTGATATTTAAAAACTATAAATTAACATATATTCTTAGATGTAATAATTACACCACAAATTATGGTATGATTACCCTGGAACTGTCTTAGACTAACCCCATCTCACACCATATGAAAATATAAATAAAAACAAAGAAACACATTTCTCTCTATTCTATATTTCTTCCATTTTCTCTGCAATTATTTTACAGGATACTGAAGTACGAAACACAACAATTCGTTTCTCAAGACCCAAACGTATGCAGAACGCAATCTAAGCTCATCATTAACATTAAACTATTGCTTTCGAACTGCGAATTTGTGCTACAAAACTTGAATTTCTTTTCATCGAGTTGAAAAGTTCATCCAATTGCACAATATTAGCATGATGGATTTGGATTTTGGGTACTCACGTCAATTTCAGTTCGGTATCAATCAAGTTATCTAGTTTTGAATGCAATTTGATCTAGGTCGACCATTCAAGTCAAAAAATTTTTTTGTTTAATTTGAATCGTAATCTAGGCTAGAAGAACAAGCACATAATGGTTCAACATTATATTAGGCAGAGGCGGCTAAGGCCATGTGCAGGATGAGCAACTGCACAGGGCCCCCGAAATATAAGGGGCCCAATTCTATTAGTTGTCCATCCAAAAAAAAATCTAAATCTAATTACAAATATAAAGAGATTAATTTTTATTTGGTGTTTTTCTTCTTCTCCTATTCTCCACAAAGCCCCATTTATAACTCTTCCGTCTTTCTATTCACCAAAAAATTCAATCTTTATAATTTATTTTAGCACAGGGCCCCTAATTTTATGAGACGACCCTGATATTAGGCACATAAAAAATTGATTAATATTCTCATTTTTCTTATGGATACAATAGAAGAAGAGTTTCATGATTATGTGTGCTTGTATAGTTGTGCACTATTACTCTAGTAACAAGGCCTTAGCGATGTAAAAGACTAGAAAATTTAAACGATACGAAAAAAAAATGAAAAGGTATAATGATAAAGTTGAAATTTAGCATAATTTAATTGTTGAGTGATACAGATAATGATATGGAAAAATGAGTAGAAGATTTTGTCTCTAATTTAAACGTTTGTCGAAAATAGAATTGCCACATTAATATAAGGACAAAACCCTACGTACATTATTCAACCAATATTGTAGAACACCATTTATAATGCCACAATAAGGATTTATTTAAATGCAAGATAAAGGAAAGGATAGCATAAGAAAACTTTAGTAGCAAACTAGCAACAACATAGGAATTTTTAGTTACAAAATACAAGTCCTTTCATTTATCCCTTAATAGTTGCATGTATGATCCAAGCTGATTAATTATGATGCACTACGCAAAACGGCTGCATTAGTTGGCAGTTGAACAAGTTGTTTGATATTGTAAGGAACACAAACATCAGCGCCATTAAAGCATGGATTAGCCAAGATTTGGAAGCTAGCTTCTGTTGGATGAGCACCATCAAAGAATAAGTATTCATTTGGATGCTCACATGGATATTGCGATTCTGAGAGTGGGAAGCATGGAATATTATTTGCAACACCACCAGTTAAGGTTGTGCAACATGAACTGTGAACATTGGTTAAACCTGCATGTATATAAATTATGCATGTTAAATAATTTCAAAATAAACAAGAGCTTTCATTATACATACAGGTCTATGGTGCAAATGATAACACTCTACGGCTCATTTGGTAGTTGTTAATAAATTGCGGTAATGAGAATGAATTTTAAGTGTGATTTTATTAGGGAAGCACCCTTAAAATCTCCATGGGAAGATATTTTTTCTACATGGGCAAGCTATCTCGCCCCTAAACTTGTGTTTTTGTTTCCAAAGAGAAGCAATTTTCATTACTACTCATTACCACCTACAAAGTGGTATTGGATGGGAATGAAAATTCAAGAAGGAAAGTGGACACTTTAGGATAAATTAAAATTACCACGGGAATGGACAATGATATTTTTCACAAATTCATTCCCATTACCACCATATATGACCAACTACCAAACGAGCCGTAAACGATTGGAGAATCATGTGGGAGCCCAATGGTTGGAGCTCAAGGTCGGGAGTTTGATTCTCATCAATCCCATATTTGAGGTATTTTTGTGGATTTATGCTTTTGGGTATAAATCCCCACTTTTCAGTCTCTGAAAATTTCCTTATGGGTTAGGATCCCCTTCCTATCTCCTAACTCGTAAGGACCGAGCCTGCTTGGGCCAGTTTTTTACCGAATCATCAAAAAATAAAAATAAATAGCCCTAAACAATTTGGTAACGAGCAGAGGAGAGGTAGATTAAAGGCGGCTAAAATTGACTTACCATACTTAGCAGGATTTCTGAATGCATCATCGGTTATATCATAAACCTTGCCACGAGTGAAGTATG
>CABHOW010000019.1 GCA_902168225.1 uncultured Flavihumibacter sp.
GAGTATTCAGCTTTAAACTCGTTATCAAAAAATTTCTTAATAACCCATTGATCCGAGCCCTTGAACTGCGGATCTTTTATCTTAGCACCTATGTCAAATCTGAAGACGAAATACTCTACGTCGAATCTTAAACCCGCTCCTGCACCAATTGCAATCTGATTAAAGAACTGATTGAACTTAAATTCGCCACCAGGGTTGTTAGCAGACTTTCTTATCCTCCAAACGTTTCCTACATCGGTAAAAGCGGCACCTTTCAATTTCGAACCAAAAAAACTATTTAAAATTTTGAAACGGTATTCAAGATTAGCTTCCATCTTCAATTCTCCAAACTGATCAAGGTTAATAAGGTTACGCCTCACTTCACTCGTAGCCAGAGTATCTCTGTTGTAATTTCCCGGGCCCAGGGTTCTGGCCTGCCAGGCTCGGTTACCTGTAGATCCACCCGCGTAAAAGGTTTTTTCGAATGGAAGTTCGCGTGAATTACCGTAGGGATGAGCTATTCCAGGATTTAATCTTGCAATAAACGGACGTTCGCCGCCCAAACTTCTGTACAGCCTAATGTCTACTTCGGTTTTAGCATATTGCAAATATCGTAATCCTAAAAACGTACTGTCGGTCTTCATTACTTTATCCAATAAACTTAGAGTATTCCCTCCAACGTCATTAGATGTTCTGAGATATATGAAGTTATCATAGGTAATTAGCTTCGAAGCATTTAAAGTATAGGTGTACAGAGCCCCGAGGTTGAAATATTGCCTATCATTCGTCCTCAAATATAGATTGTATCCCAAAGCCTCCAATTCATTTCTAAAATCGTCATCAAAAATCCCTTTTCGGTATTCGATATTTAGGGGCGTTAATGAATGTAGTTTAGTACGAGACTCAACCCAGTCGTAGGTGAGCGAGTTTATAAACAATCGACTTTTAAATGCGCTAACCTGATCAAATATTTGCAAACTGCTTGAAATAGTGGTGTGCGGCACTCCGTTTCTCCCCAACCGGGTTGTGTTGAATGGAACTAAAAGCCTGGGAAAGGTAAGATTTACACCGAACTGCAGATCGCGGTTGAATATCCTTTCGGCCAGATTACCTTTTATAGCAGAATTGAACAATAAGCCGTATCTGATTCTAAAATCAAATTGTTCACCACCGCCAAAAACATTTCTGTTTGTATAAGTATTACCGATGTTAAAACCATTTCTTCCCGAATTAAAAGTATACTCACCTTCAATCCGGTTACTAAGCCTTTTCATCGGAACCGCTTCGATAGAGGCATCAATGCTGGTACTATCACTCGTTTTTACAAAATCGATTTTTATACTTTTAAAAACATTTAAATCGAATAACCTATCGTAGGTTAAATTCTTTTTATCGATATCGTATTTTTCACCGTTCCGCAAATAAGTATACCTCAGAATTGGTTCAGGCTTGAACCTATGAGAATAGTCTTTAAAAAAATACTGGGAATCTAATACTGCAGAATCAGGAGTTATTCCTTCAGTTTTTCCATTACTATTCTTTATAAGTATAGACGTATTATTTAGATAATACACCTTATGCGCTGAGCCATCAACAGGATTATCGAGAAATAACTTAATATTTGCGGCACTTGAATATAGGTTAGTGTCAACCGTAAATCTCACATACTGCTCTTTATAATCATAATATCCATTTCGCTGAAGCAAATTGAAAATTTGTTTACTTTCATTCCTTAGAGAGTCGCCGTCGTACCGTGTTCCTTCGGTGATACGAGTAAACGACGGCCGGTTTTCTATATACAGCTGTTTAACAGCCGAATCCGGAATTACATACGAAAAGTCTTTTATGGTAAATGAAGGCCCGGGATCGGCGGTGAACGTTATGTAAGCTTTTTTCTTTTTAACAACAACATCACTCTTAACCTGTGCTTTAAAAAAGCTTTTATCGAATAGAAACTTTTCAAGTTCTCGCCGGGAAATTTCGACTGAAGAACTATCCAAAATATTAGGAGCTTCACCAATGTCACGAATACGATCTGTTCTGTACTTACCGTTTTTCGTATTAAAAAAATTATACAATGCCAGGTTTAATCGCGAATTGGGTCTGATACTACGCAGAATATATAAATTAGCCTGCTCAGAAAATTGTTTATCTATTCCTTTAATAGAAATCGTATTCAAGATTCTCCCGCCTCCCTTAATGAACGTTTTAACGCATCAATGATTGCTTCATCAGAGAATCCAAGTTTTCTCATGTATGTAATGAGAGCATGCATTTGGGTACCTGCAAGAGATTCTTTTAAATCTGTAATAATGTCCATATCAGTTGTCACAAATGTACCTTGTCCCCTTTTTGAGAAAGTAACTTGTTCGCGATCCATTTCCATATACGCTCTAGAAACTGTATTTGGATTAACTTGTAAAAGTTGAGCTGTTTCCCTTACCGAGGGAAGTTTATCTCCTGGAATGAGTTCTCCACTGCAAATCCGTTGATAATAATAATCAGCAATTTGGGCGTAAATCGCTTTATTTGGATCAAATTGCATACTCAATAGCGATAGCCCCCTTTCTTAAACCAATAAGCCAGACGTATAAAACGCCTGGCTCCTTTATTAAAGCACATCTCTCTTTTGAAAGACAATATGGGCAATCAGAAGAAACAAAGCAATATGGACAAATAGAAATCCGAGGGACGCCCACATACTTTCAAAAGGTCCTGGCATCATCCCAATTTGATGGTAATTATTAAAGAAGTCAATATGAGTTAAAACAATCCACTTTGACCACTCATATCTTATAATAAACATTTGTAGCAAACTCCCAAAAAACATTGGTGCAAATGTGATAACTATGGTTAAAGCAGTGCTCTTTGTTGTAACAGCAATAAGTGTCGCTAAAGCCATGTAGAAGAGCATTGTTGGCAATTGATATGCACCCATTGAGAACATATCATTCAGTATAGTCGTAGCGCTTGTGCCATTGGTTGTAAAAACGAGCAGTCCTACCACTGTCGTAACACCAATGAGTAAAAAGAAAAACAGTGTTGCAAATAACGTATTTCCAAGCCATTTACTTGCGAGAAGAGTAGAGCGTGAAGCAGGTCGAATTAATAATTGTTTAATTGTACCGTTCACATGCTCGCCCGCAATAGCCCCAGCAATTAAAATAACACCGTATATCATAACAAACATAGGAAATAAAAAGACGCTAACTTCTGCAAACCCTTGTGCTGTGATGGCATCACTCATGTTGGATTGAGCAAACAACGATATGCCAACACTACCAGCAACTAGAATAAACATGATGAAGCTAAAAAGCCACATCTTTCTTCCGTACCATGACTTCAACCACTCATTATGTAACAATCCAATCATGATGCATTTACCTCCTTCTCTTCTGTAAGTGAAAAGTA
>CABHOW010000020.1 GCA_902168225.1 uncultured Flavihumibacter sp.
ATTTTATACTTATCCAATGTAATTTGTCAGTATCAGCGATCCGTTTGACTGAATATAGCACTACTTTACAAAGACAGATGAAAGCGTGTGCTGATCTTGGAATCAAAAACGCAGATGAACTGTTTCAGTCATGGATTCATGGAAAAACAAAAAATCTTTCAATGGGCGATTTGAGTACTATGTACCTAGCTTTGACAGATGGAGCAAAACTGATAGTATCGGAGGAAGATAATTTTGTTGAGGAAAGTTGTATAAAATTTAGTATTCCAACAATCCACTTAGATGAATTCATCATCAAAAATATCAAGGATGAAAAAATGATGCGGTTATATAATCTAATAAAAGTGGCCTAATGAACTTCAATACCTCATAAAAAACCGGTAAGAATGGATTCTTACCGGTGGTGTAATAAAGGCGATGCCCTTTGATTTTGCAACCCAAATATACTAATATTTGGTTAATTTAAGAGCCTTTCCCCTTCACTCCTCGATATAATACCATTCTAATTTTTATTTCAAGAAGGAAAATATAGACCAATGTTTTGGCTCTATTATAATGTCGTGTCCAGACGATATAATTAATAAGTATAATTTTATTTTATGGGTTCCAAATCAACTTCCAACCGAAAGAGGAAAGATACCATTTATATACCTACACCCAAACAGTCGATTAAAACAGGGGGAGATATCACTATAACACCCTCATTGCAAGACACAATAGCTGAGGTCTGCGAGTTGTCTTTTCAAGTTAAAATTCAAGAAATACCAATGAATAAACCCGGAATAGCAGTCACTCTTGTGAAAATAGATACACTTTATCATGTATTTGTTTTGGGTACTGATATTGGGAGACTAACACCAAAACAGTCAAACATGGTTGATGTTTGCGGGCGGTTAAAAGTCCGCTATATTGGCAAAATTGTTAAAGAAAAAAGGAATCTGTATGCTAGGTTTACAAGAATTACCCGTTAGTTTAAGCTTACTAGGTGAGCAATGCCAAGTAAGTACGGGGGCATTTTCGCCGCTAATATCTCCAATGGAAGCAAATGCAGTTACTACATGCTGCTATAATCCTGCAGGGGAAAATATTATCACTTGCATGGATGATCGAAAAGAGAATTTCTTAGCAGAGGTGAGTGGACTCGAACTTAACACAAAGTTAAAATCCAATATTGATATATCTAATTCATATATCCCAATATTTGATTACAGGACTATAGAACAAGCTTATAATGCCAATTTAGATATGGTAGGGCTGAATCTATCCAGTATTCTTAAAAGTCCAATAAGAGAGAAGGCTGGTGTGTATATACCACAAAAAATTGTATTCAGGGACATGGAAAATATTACCAGACTTTGTGAAAAAAAGAAAGTAATCTTGTTTTTAACGGGTCCTGATGCTCTTATTGAGTGGATATGGTATCATCGTGACATCTGTGAACTATTTTTAGTATTGCAACAAATGAAATTCTGGGCTGTTACTGGCTTTAATTTTTCAGTTTTCGGCGGCGAGTGTCCTTTCGCTCAGGCATTAAATCAGAAACGTAGTTTATATTCTTCATTGCTGATTGAGCAGCAGGGCCTACTCACAGTTCCACATGTTTATGCAATTAACGAATTTCATATGACGAGATACCAGGAATGGCTCTCCATAAATTCACATGTAAGTTTAATTACAGTCAATTGCCAAATGCAGCGTTCAAGAATTGATATTTACCAGGTTGTGAAGGCTGTGAGTGAACTACTTTTTAAAAATCCAAATTTACACGTATTACTTCAAGGCTTTCATCTAAATGAGGCATACCGTTTTGGGATACTACTAAATCGTATTCATTTCGCAGATGCAAAAGCTTGTAAATATGGTCAAAATTTCAAGAGAATAAAAGGTTTGCAACAAGATCTAGCAGAGATGACTGAAAATCCAAAAATGGATTATAGTGAAATGGTAACATACAATATCATAGCGCGCAAACAAGAATTTGACCGCGTTAGGCTGGAGTTTGGTAAAATATAAATTATCATTAAAGGATGAATAGACAATCTCTGGCTTGTAAATTCCATTTTATTGAGAGCTTTTCGCAATGATCAAGTTATCTATGATTTTGGGGATAGTGCGTTTCCATGCAATTTTATTCTCTTTATAACTTTGTAGAACATCCTTTCGCTTCTCATAAAATGATGTATACTCATCAAAAATATTAAAATAAATAGCGAGTTGTTTTTCATCCTCCTTTGGGATATTCGCATTATTGTAAAAAAACATTAGGATCTTCTGACCATCCACAGGCATTAGTAAATTGGGGGCAAGATAGTGCATCGTTTTTGAAAATGTCACCAATTTTCTTTTCCCTTTTTCCACCAGTTTCAACTTGTCAAACAAGAAGCGGATGTTATCGGAAATCTCAGAATGATTTTTTACATTCTGCAGTTTTAATATTGATAGCTGTTCAATTTTTTCACGATGGACAAGGATCGATTTTTTAAAAATACCGAATTCAGCCAATCGCGCACCGCGCGAATTCATTCCCCACGCAGCGAGAGTTGCGTACAGTGTGAAGAGATGTTCATCGCTATAACGTTTTGCCTTAGGAAGACCCATAAGCGTATCATAGAGATAGTAGGCTGGGAAATACGGATGATTTTTAACCTTCCGCAGGTATTTTTTGATTTCAGTTGAGTGGGAAAACACTTTAGTGAGAGAATTATGAATTTTCTTTGCCATAGTAAGCCTTCATATATTGTTTATCACTTATGCCGTGACAGGGGAATTGCCAAGGCTATATATTTTAGTGAATTCTAAAAGGAATAAAGGTATAAAAATATTTGTCATAAGATTAACTTTGATTCATTTTGTAGTCTTTTTCAATTACTTTTGTGAAAACTAAGTTCTTTGCAAACTCAATCATAGTAAGCGATTCCAGAAGGATACAAAAAAGGATACACTAACTTTTTTGGTCTGCTGAATCGGTGATCTACAAGGCATTTCCGGGATTTAATAAAGTCCCAGCGGAATCACAGAGAATTTGCAAGACCTGCGCGTAGCGCGGGTCTTGTGTTTTACTCTATAATTTACTCTATAAAAGCGGTTTCGCTTGTTCTGGCTTACGGAACTTTATGAAGAACGATCTATCTTTACTAAGTTACCTATTTCTTGTGATCTTATTTTCCTTTTTTTATGATTTTTCTATATCTGTAACCCTATTGCAGCCACTGCACCACCAATATTTTTTCGAATCGTCCTCCATCATCAATTCTCTTTTTATATTACAACTTGAGCATTCCCGCACAAGTGCTTCGCATTCATAAGCGATGTAATCGCATACATAGCACCCCCAGATTGTTAAAGGTGATTGCTCTTCGTCAATAAACCATGTAAAGGAGTCCGCCTTACAATTTGGGCATATTTGTGTTGCCATTCTGGTATTAGCTTTAACTAGCCGGAAGGAATATCAGTTATCATATTTTCCACCAGTGCTTATTATTTTCACTTAGACTGTAACTTCCACCTATTATTTCACGAGTATTAAGATCTAAAACAAACGCTTTCCATTCATTGCTATCATTCATGGGATCATATGCAAATCCCTTTACGAGGTTACCTTCCATTCTCAACTCTTTGATTCCGTCCCATGAAATTCTTTCAGAATGCCAATATTGGCAATTTGTTTCCACAACAGTAATTTCTGTTAAATCGTATAAAACCAACCGCCCATTAGGGGTTTTTAAGCCGCCTTTATAATTAACCCCAAAAACAGCAGCAGGTTTTGTTTCTTCGGGATTCATTATGTAACACGTTCCCCCGGCAATTACGAGAAGATTCGGCAGATCAGGAAACTCATGGATTTCATTTAATCCGGTCCATCCTGGCTTAAAGTTTGCAACCCAGCTGGTTTTATCCATTCGATAGAAACGTACGGCAAATCCCTGAGCGAAAAAATCTTCATTGTTTTCAGATACAGGTACGTACATAGGGCCATATGCAGGCAATGATTCTAATATTTCGTACTTTTTTTCCATTCAATTTTTCTTAAACTTCTCAATGCAACCTCATCATCACGGCGGGTTTCTAGAGAACCCTGAGTAGCTATAAAAAATTATTAAAGATTTTTACAGGTATGCATTCTTCATCTCCATTACAAGGGTTCTCTTTGTTTAACATCCATCCTTCAATAATCGTATTGATAATTATTTGATTTTTTTCAGTTCTGATTCTGTTTTTTTTGCTTGAATCATTATTAATAACAACAACATTTTCACCATCATAAGAGAGCATAACATAATATTTTGCCTCTTTTTTCCTAGCCAAATCTTCGATCAAATTTCCCCAATTATCTACTAAATCAATATGTGACTTGTTTTCTAGATCAGATCTAAATAGCCGCTGGTTAAAATCGCTAATCATAAAAGTTGCATTGTCTCGATTACCTCGGAATACTTGATGTTTCTCTCCTTTATTAAAATTAACATTTGAGTAAAGCAAATGATATGTGTCAGCAGCCCATTTGATCCCCTTTTCAGAAAGATATACTCCGTTAAAATGTCCCCCCACGCCTAATAGAATAGTTTGAAAAGTAATTGATAGAATTTGGAGGGAAGAAAGTATCTGAATTAATAAGTCGTCTGGATCATAATCATTGGCAAGAGCCAAATTGATGTTTTGCGGCACCATACTATATATGCCCTTAGTAAATGCGCCACCTATTACACATGAGGGCGATTGATCGTGTAACTTAAATGAACCATCTTCGTAGACATGAAAAAGATGAGGTCTGTCATTTTCATAAAAGCCAATTATAAAGTGGTTGCTAGGAAATTTATTGCTCTCAAAATATGTAAGCAAAAAATTTGAAAATGAGTCATTACTACAATAGTGCAATTGTATATCTTCTAC
>CABHOW010000021.1 GCA_902168225.1 uncultured Flavihumibacter sp.
TCATACAAAAAAATAAATTATTCAACCCCTCTGAGGTTGTGGGGATATTTATGGCAATCATCTCTATAATTATTCAACTCCTTCGGAGTTAGAAAAGCTAATCTCTCTATTTTATCCCTCTCTTTTATGTTTATTGTAAAAAGTTAAATATACCAGTCTTATATCACGGCGTTGTAAAATATTCTGCATCGAAGGAATAATTCGAGAAATGTATCGACTTCCGCGGGCAAATCACACCAAAAACAAAATGAATTATTCAACTCCTTCGGAGTTGGAAAGTATATTCGGTTTAATAAACCTATAAATCTATAGAAAGCAACTCTTCCCCTAACTCATGTAAAGCGTTTTTTATTTTCTTTACCTGCGCAGGTCGTGGCTTTCTATGCCCTGTTGAATAATGCTGAATTTGCTTTTGATTAATTCCCGTGATACGTTCTAAACCTGCTTTGGTAAAAATTCCGTTATAATAGGCTAACAAGCTTTGTGTATCGTATTTAAAAATCACCTTAAATTCTTCATTAGGAATATTACCTAGATCCTTATTTATCTCAATACTTTCTAACACAGATCTCTTTAGTTTTCGTACCGTACTTCCCATAGCAGTAATAGGATACTTATCGCTTTCAGCATATGCCCCAAACGCATTTTTACTGGCTTCAATAATAATCTTAATCGTTTTCATGATTTATACAATTTATAACCCAGCCTTTCAATTTAATCAACCGATGTAATTCACTCGACTTCAAAAAAGTTAATTTAGAATGAATAATTAAAGATAGTATTTTTACTATCATTTTAGTTCATATCAAAAATATTTTTTTGAACTGAAAATCGGTTAGGTATAAATACTGGGAACTTAGTTTTTTTCACGGTTTTTCATTAACTACTCTCTACATATCTAGCTTTTTTAGATTTGCAATCATAGCTACATCTTTGAACTCTACTATTTGAGCTAAATTATCTGTTGCATGTAAATACTTAAAAAAGATCTTTTATCCATTAACTCATGATTGTAGAAACATCGATCTGGCTATCCCCATCTCCAGGCCTCGCAACTCGGCAAGCCCTCTTAAGCGGCCAATAGCACTATATCCCGGATTGGTTTTCTTTGTAAGATCATCCAACATCTGATGACCATGATCGGGGCGCATAGGAATAGCTGTTTTTCTTTCCTGCATCATTTTTACAACTGCTTTCACAACAGCATACATATCTACATCCCCTTCTAAATGATTATCTTCATAAAAATCTCCCCACTCATTACGCTTGGTACTTCTTAAATGTAGAAAATGGATTCGTTCTGCAAATTGATTTACCATAGCCGGCAAATCATTATCTGCCCGCACACCAAACGAACCCGTACAAAAACACAACCCATTATTTACAGAAGGAACAGCCTCAACTAATGTTTGAATATCCGATGCAGTACTAACCACTCTAGGTAATCCTAATAAAGGATAAGGAGGATCATCCGGATGAATCGCCATCTTAACGTTACAGGCATCAGCAACCGGAATAATTTGTTCTAAAAAATAAATCAAATGCTCACGGAGCTTTGGCGCATCTATTCCATCATAAGTATCCAATGCAGCTTGAAATTGTTCAATCGTAAAACTTTCCTCACTACCGGGTAAGCCCTTTATCATATTTTGTTTGAGCAATAATTTTTCATCTGCATCCATAGCATTAAATCTTGCCGTGGCCCTTTCTATTTCTTCTTTAGTATAATCCTCTGCGGCATCCTCCCTTTTTAATATAAACAGATCAAATGCAATAACAGCCGCTCTTTCATAAAATAATGCCAATGAACCATCTTTCATCGGGTACGACAAATGGGTTCTCGTCCAATCCATCACCGGCATAAAATTATACGTGATCGTATGTATACCACAAGCACTTAAGTTTTTGATCGTTTCTTGATAATGTTGAATGTATTGCTGAAAACCTGATGATTGGGTTTTGATGGCCTCATGCACCGGAACACTTTCTACTACATCCCATGTTAACCCGGCAGATTCAATCATATTTTTCCGTTCCTGAATGGCTTCGATCGTCCAGATACTTCCATTGGGAATATGGTGTAAAGCAGTAACTACTCCGGTGCACCCCGCCTGTGCAATATCGCGTAAACTAACCGGATCGGTTGGTCCAAACCAACGCATGGTTTGTACCATTTTGAATAATTCCATTATCCCAATTTTAAAGAGAAAATATTACACCGCAATCTGTTTACTATTTTGCTAATACTTGAATGGCTTTCCATTCACCATCACTTCCTGTGTTTTCGAATCAAAAGTTGCTTTGGCTCCGGTTCTTACCGCGGCATTGGTCATGATAGTAGCTATAGAATGACTATACCCGGCTTCTACCGGGGCATTGGGCTGTTTTCTGGAACGCATACATTCCATCCAATTACGCACGTGTAAAGAAGTAAGTAAATCTTCTCCTGTATTCGCACCAGATTCTACGGTTATTGTTTTATCTAATAAATTTACTTCAGGTAAGAGATTAGCTTTCATTTTCATGGCTGCCGCCATATTTTCTCTTAAGCCCCCATTCGAAGAAACTTTATTAGTAATTAAATTTAATTCTCCCCCATTCGAATAATAAATTTCACTAGGTTTTTCATCACCGTTATGCATTCTCGACATGAACACAACTTGGAATCCCGAACTAGGGTCGTTCATGGGACCATAATCGAAAACAGCAGTTGTAGTATCCCAATTTTTTCTTCCATCTTTCCAACAATAGATACCACCATTGGCGGTTACTGATCTTGGATGATCTAACTTACTAAACCAATGTACGGTATCAATTTGATGGCTCATCCATTGACCCGGCATACCCGAAGAATAAGGCCAAAACAAACGATATTCCAAATATTTTCTGGGATCAAATTCTTCAAAAGGCCGGTTGAGTAAGAATCTTTTCCAATCAAGATCAGCCTCTTTACAGGAGGCTACTAAATCGGGTCTTCGCCAACGCCCCGGTTGATTCACATTCCAAGTTAATTCTACCATCGTGATAGGACCAAACTTCCCTTCTTGAATAAAATCTGCAGCAGCTTTATAGTTGGGCCCGCTTCTTCTTTGAGAACCGATTTGAACGATTCGGTCAGAAGCTTTAATTACTTTCAAAGCAGCGCGATTGTCTTCCATGGTTTCTGCGAATGGCTTTTCACAGTAAACATCGCACTTGGCTTTAACTGCTTCAATAGCGTGTAATGCATGTTGAAAATCTGGAGTACTTATAAAAACCCCGTCTATATCTTTCAATGCATACAAAGCTTCATTATTCTTACATGTCACAATATCATGGCCTAATTTATTTTTCAAAAAAGCTTCCCCCTCTTCTCTTCTTCGCTTCCAGATATCTGAGACGGCTACAATATCAAAATTTAATTCTTTATAATGCCGTAAAAATGAGGGGAAATGCGAATTCCTGAATCGATCCGAAAAGCCAATTACCCCTAATCGTGCCCTATCATTTGCACCCATAATATTGGCATAGCTTTTTGCAGTAAAGCCAAGTGATGCTATATAAACTCCGGCTGTTGATTGGATTGTCTTTTTTAAGAATTTTCTTCTGGAATTGTGCATACAAAAAATTTATAGTTCTTTGATTTTTATACTTCTAAAAGCTACATGTGTTCCATGTTCTTGTAATAAGATATGTCCCTTTTCTGCCATCCCAAAATTTGGCCATATAGCATATTTACTTTTCGCTACCAATGCATAAAAATATTGTGTTCCTCGTTGGTACTCTACCACCTTCCATCCATTGATCCAATGCTCAACTCTTCCGTCAGGGTAAACCACAATTCTTCCACGATTCCATGCTCCGATAGGTAATTTTTCTCGGCGTTCATTATTGTTTCCGTAAATTCTCTTAGCAGGTATCAAATCGTATAGAGAAGCCATGGTTCTATTTCCTATCGATCCTAGTTTGGCATCAGGGTGTTTGTCGTCGTCCAATATCTGGTATTCTAATCCGATGGCTGAACCGGTATTATTTTCTTTTTCTGTAACAAAATATTTCACCCCACTATTGGCTGTATCTGATAATTGAAATTCAAACTGCAAATCAAAAGCATGAAATTCATCAATTGTTACAATGTCGCCACCATTTGCAGACTCTGCACCATTGGTGGCTTTAACATTCAATGTACCATCTTTGATATACCAAATATTCCCTGGGAAGGTTTGCTTATACGCTCCCCTCCATCCATTGGTTGTAACTCCATCCCAAAGTAGCCTTACTCCATTCCTTTTTTCATCAGGAGAAATGTTATTGGGTATCGTATTCACAACAAAGATTTGATCGCTAGGCGAAGGCTTCAAATTCTTGGTTTGTATGCGTATATTTTTCCAACGTATTTCCTGACCCACTTCGCTGTTGTCATGAATTTGGTGTACCTGCAAAGCAATAAATCCTTTGGCTGTTTGATCATCGATCAAATGAGCACAAGCAATTCCATTAACCCATGTACGAATACTATTACCAATACATTCGATCCGATAATGATTCCACTGGTTTTGCTTAAAAGCAGTTTTGGCAGCAGGATTATATTCCATGGGATATAACCACCCTTTTCTTGCTTCATCATATATACCTCCACTCCAGCCTCTTGAAGAAGGATCGATTTCCATTTGATACCCATGCACTCTTTCCGGTGTTGTTTTATCTGTTAGTTCACATCGATCATTCGCATCTTTAATTTCACTCCTGAATTGAACACCTGAATTCATTTTGCTATCTACCTTAAAATCCACTTCAAAAATAAAATCGCCATAGGTTTTCTCGGTGGCCAAAAAAGTGTTCGGACTATTTAGCACCGTAGTACCGATTAACTCTCCGTTTTTTACAAAATAGTTGGCAGTACCATTTAATTTTTTCCATCCTTTCAAATCCTTTCCATTAAACAAATATTCCCATTGCTCATTTGTTTTTTGAGCGAAAGTGCCCGACACAAAGCCAATCAGTAAAAATAAAATGGTATTCTTTCTCATTTGATTTATGCTTTTAATGTTTTCATATCGATCACAAAACGGTATTTAACATCAGATTTTATTACCCTGTCGTAAGCTGTATTGATATAATCCATTGGAATAACTTCTACATCGGAGTAGATATCATTGGCAGCGCAGTAGTCTAACATTTCCTGTGTTTCTTTTATTCCACCAATCATAGAACCTACAATACTTCTTCTTTTTGAAATGATGGAAGCAGCATTGAATCGATTGTCTTCCGGCGGAATTCCCACAACCAACATTTTTCCATCTACTTTTAACAGATCGAGGTATTGATTCATATCATGAACGGCGGCAACTGTATTCAAAATAAAATCAAATTGCATTTTCAAACCTTTGAGCTGGTTTTTATCTGTGGTTAGCACAAAATGATGGGCGCCTAGTCTTTTAGCATCGGCTTCTTTTGAAGGAGATGTACTCAACATAGTAACTTCAGCGCCAAAGGATGCTGCAAATTTTACTGCCATATGCCCTAATCCCCCCAAGCCTAAAACAGCTACTTTATGGTCTTTACTAACGCCGGCGTATTTTAATGGAGAATAAGTAGTGATACCTGCACATAGCAGCGGTGCAACCCCTTCTAAATTTTTCGTGAAAGGTAAATGTAATGTGTATCCCTCATCTATTATATAAGTGGAAGAATAACCGCCAAATGTGGGCGTAATTCCATCTCTGTAATAGCCATTATATGTTGGCGTCATTCCTTCATCGCAATATTGTTCCAAACCGGATGTACAAGATTTGCATTTTCTACAAGAATCAACAAAAACGCCTACACCTGCCAAATCTCCCACTTTAAATTTGGTAACTGCATTGCCTACTTCTGTAACGCGACCAATAATTTCGTGACCCGGAACGATCGGGTAAATTGCCGGGCCCCACTCACTTCTAGCCATGTGAATATCTGAATGACATACACCGCAATATAAAATATCGATCTTTACATCTGAAGGCCCTACTTCTCTTCTTTGGAATTCCAAAGCATGAAGTTGATCTTCCTTACTGTTTGCTCCAAAACCTTTTACTTGTATCATATTATTTTTTGTTTTTTAAGAAATTTTTTCTTTACGCGTACGCTTTGCTGAGACTTCCAAACACGGCTTCAGATGCAACCTTCCCTCTAAAGGTTGTATATTTTTATCAAATAATAAAATTTCCGATTTAGATACGGGCAAAGGTGCTATTGGCAAAAATTATTTACCCTTATGTAGAAACTAGAACTCCTACATAAGGGTAATTTATGTGTACTAATACAGATGAAGCAATCTATTGTAGATAGGTATCCTTATCTACATAAGCTATAAATTCCGTTCCTTCCTCAAACTTTGCCTGTTTGCCTTTAATAAACAAAGCCAATGGAGACAATAAAACAGCTGTTGTAGCTACTAAAGCACCACGACCATTGGTTTGTTTTTCAACTGAAGATCTGAGCTTTACAGGCCTTCCATTAGGTAAATACAAATAATCTATTGAAAATTCCAGCTTACCTTTTTTTCCCAACGCTTTGCTACCGGATGCCTCTGTAACAGAACCCACTACACGCGTACCTTCATTCACTAAAATTTTATCGCCAACAACAATATTTTTAGCTACTGTAAATTCAATTTGATCACCAACCTTAGCATTTTTACCGGAAATATCTTTTGAAATTTTACAATGCACTTCTGTGCCTTCATAAAGTATTTGTTTGGTGGTATCGGTTTGGCAATTGACAGTTATGCTGCTTAGTACAAAAACAACAAGTAAAAATTTTTTCATAGTTTTTTATCAAATATACCCACAGTTTAATTATACAAATACCACCAACCTTATAGGGTTTTGTTAAATGTAACCCGGTCTTGGACTCTCCTGTGGTATGATACACCTTATACGTCTTGCAGTTCCATCCGATTTGTTGAATTTGAAGGCGGCTCTTGTATAAAGGAAGCTAGTTTTTTTCATCATAAAACATTATTATCCCTTAGCACTTTTAAAATGGTGCCTGTTAAAAATTGTTCCCCATTCGTAAGCCAAATTAATCTAAACTGCTTTGAAGGTATCATAAATACATGTGCTCGAAAACCACCCTGATCACCAGTATGCTCAATTACTTCCTCCTTAATTTTTACCCCATTCAGTTCATATCCATTGGTATGCACAAACCAACAGAATCCATGTGTGGGGGCTTTTGCGCCTTTCCAATTGGCAGGCCGCCAGGCTGTTTCAGAAAAGTCGATGATACGCTTGGGTAAAAACTTATATTCTGCAATCGCATCGGTATACTTTATTAGATCATCTACAGAACTCCATACACCGCCATTACCGGCGGCGCAGAAAGTAGGATACTCTCCATAATCATATTCCTGCCACTCGCCATCATATTTCCGATATCCGTGCGCAACTCCCTTAGATGGCTCAGCCCCATCGGTAATAACACTGGATCTCATTTTAGCCGGCTTGAATATTTTTTCTTCTACATATTTCTGCCATTTTTTTCCTGTTAACTTTTCAATAATGAGTGCCAGGCCGTTGTATGCCGGGTTCGAATAATTCCATCTAGATCCGGGTTCGAATTCTAAGGCATCTGTTTGTAATAAGGGAGCAAAATTTTCAGCATCTTTTGCTGTTAAATAAAAAACACTATCTCTTGTTATTTGCCTACTATCCGGCAAGCCCGATGTATGGGTGATTAGGTGTTTGATCTTAATTTTTTCTGCTATCGAAGGGTTCTTAAAATTGGGAAAATATTTTACCAGATTATCTTCGATAGACAGCTTCCCTTCTTCCTGCAATTTTAAAATAGCATAAGCCACAAATGTTTTTGATACGGAGCCTACATTCGCAACAGTGTTATCGCTAAATGAAATATTCCGTTTTAAATCGCTCAAACCAAATGAGGCTTGATAAATAGTATTTCCTTGAAACTCAATAAATATGGAGCCACCCGGGGCATTCGGTTTAAAATACTGCCCCATGGCTTTATCCATAGCTGTTTTTACATAACTTAAATCGGGCGCTTGTGAAAAGCAGTGTTGTACAATAAGTAAATAAGTAACTAAGTAACTAACTCGTTTCATACACTATTTAATTTGAGTTCTGTATACGCCTACGGAATAATGCGCTACAGTGTTTAACGTTAAATGATCATTCGTAGCACTTAGCTTCTTATATGCTTTAAACTGCCCCTTCTTATCTAAGAAGCCGATAATGCAAGTATATTTTTTATCCCCCTTTTGAATGGCCGGTTTTGGCTGCGTGCCAAAATTAGGCAGCTCCATTTCAGCCGTTTCTCGTAACTCTTTATACCGCATTACTATCCGATAAACGAAGGTTTTTTTAGTTTCGTATACACGGGCAGAAAATTCCCAGTTATTGGCATTATTTACATCATCACTTACCCATTCGCGGTACTCAGCAACAGGTTTTTCTGCAGGTTTGTTCCTTATTTCAGCAATGGTATCATTCGTAATAAAGGTTTTTGTAGCCGAAACTTCCACCTCTTGTTGTTGCGTTTGGTTGCAGGCAGCCAGTAAAAAGATACATGCTGTAGGAAAAAAATATCTCATAGCAAATTGGTTTAGATGAAGATATTAATACCTAAACACATCTGCAAAATTTTCATCTGTGATCAGTTTACGAAAAGATGAATTTTTCATGACATCCGTATAATGCATTCGTTTACCGTTAACAAGTAAGTATTCGTAAACCAGGCGTATACCATGACTATAATCTACGTACCAATTTACATGTCCGGTATACAAGGGTTGTATAGGTATCCCATCTGTTTTATGCCAACCAAATATGGCTACCCGATCAGGTTTACTCGATCGGGTAAGTAAATCGGTGATTACCACATCTTTCTTGATCCCTGCGATTAACCCTTTTCTATTTTTTCTTTGTCCTTCTATAATCAAATGATGTTGCCACATCGTAACGGTACTATCTCTAAAAATATACATCGGCACAGGATCAAGTTTAACTTTTGCCGATGCGTAAATATCATTCACTAATTTTTTTGTGGGTAGAAAACAGTGCAAGCTATCTGCTATGGGTTGCGCAGCAAGGGGTGTGAGGGGTATGCGTGCCCAATTATCATTTGTTCCTATACATAGATAATCGGGCAGTACCCATACTGTTGCCTTATTCCAAGTATTTGAGGTTGAGTCGAAACTACGGATCTGAACAGGTACAAATTTTCTTAAAAAAGAGGGAATATTTCCTTTTAAAATTGATACTGTTGCAACAGAGTCTCTTTGCTTCCATTGCATTTGCCAAACCTGTTTATAAAAATCCTCTCCGGTAAGGGTATTCGGATTATTGGGTAATTGTATTTTGGGTGAAACACAGCCCATATAAGCTAATAAACAAATACCCAAACAAATCCGGTACATAGAAGCAATTTTTGAACTATAAATTATGAATTATAAATTAAGAATTAAGAATTCTTACCTCCAAATTCATAATTCTTAATTCATAACTCTTAATTCTTAATGAATAATCCCCTCAGCAAGTAAATGCTCCGCTATTTGCACAGCATTGGTAGCAGCTCCTTTACGCAGGTTATCACTTACGATCCACATGTTGAGTGTATTGGCTTGTGTTTCATCTCTGCGTAATCTTCCTACAAACACCTCGTCTTTTTCATGTGCCCATAAAGGCATGGGATATTGTTGATTGGCTATATCATCTTGTACAATGATACCCGGTGCATTCTCTAAAATAGATTTTACTGTTGCCAAATCAAAATCATTTTCAAATTCAATATTTACGCTTTCGCTATGCCCGCCTACTACGGGTATACGAACGGTTGTAGCAGTTACGCGAATACTATCATCTTGCATAATTTTTTTGGTTTCATTTACCATCTTCATTTCTTCTTTGGTATACCCATTATCTAAGAAAACATCGATTTGCGGAATTACATTCAAATCGATTTGGTATTTGTACGCCATTTCTCCAGCAATATTTTTTCTTTCATTAAAGAGTTGGTCTACCGCTTTTTTTCCCGTACCGGTAACACTTTGATAAGTACTAACCACTACCCTTTTTATTTTATAACGCGTATGCAAAGGTTGTAATGCTACCACCATTTGAATGGTTGAGCAATTAGGGTTGGCGATGATAAAGTCTTCGCTTGTAAGAACATTGGCATTCACTTCCGGCACTACTAATTTCTTAGTAGGATCCATTCTCCATGCAGAAGAATTATCAATTACCCGAATACCTGCGGCTGCGAACTTTGGCGCCCATTCTAATGAAGTACTTCCGCCTGCAGAAAAAATAGCTACTGCAGGTTTAGCAACTATTCCATCTTCCATACTTACTACAGTATAGTTTTTAGCTTTAAAAGACACTTCTTTACCCACTGAACGTTCTGATGCAACCGGCACTATTTCTGTAACCGGAAAATTACGTTCTGCTAACACTTGTAACATTTTGGTTCCTACCAGGCCTGTTGCGCCAACTACAGCTACTTTCATATTTGTTCCCCCCAAGTTTTGCTCCGCCAAGGACGGAGGTTTTATGTTAAAAAAAAGCCCCGACGATTTGTCGGGGCCTGGTTATTTATATTGACATACAAACGTACATAGCCCCTCCTACGAAGGTTTTTTTGTGCGTTTTGTATGTTTCATTATTATCATCTCGTGCAAATATAATGTATTACTTCAAAGAAATATCAAAATTCACTAACTGTACAAATTCCGCTAAACGGGCATCAATATCTGCTTTTGAAATTTCGCGCAAACGTTGGGTACCGAATTTTTCAACACAGAAGGAAGCCATGGCACTACCAATAATAATAGCTGTTTTCATATTTTCAAAAGAAATATCTTTTGTTCGCGCAATATGTCCAATAAAACCTCCGGCAAATGTATCGCCGGCACCGGTTGGATCAAATACTTCTTCTAAAGGCAATGCGGGAGCAAAGAAAACACTGTTGCCATGAAATAATAAAGCACCATGTTCCCCTTTTTTAATGATGAGGTATTGGGGTCCTAATGTCATTATTTTTTGTGCAGCTTTAACTAAAGAATATTCGCCGCTTAGCTGTCGGGCTTCGCTATCGTTTACCATTAATAAATCAACCATAGAAATGGTTTTCAATAATTCGTCGAGGGCAATTTCCATCCAAAAATTCATCGTATCCATGACGATCAATTTAGGTCTTGTTGTCAACTGCTCAATTACACTTCTTTGTACGGAAGGCAATAAGTTACCTAACATCAAGAACTCACAATCTTGAAAACTTTCGGGTACAGCCGGCTGAAAGTTTTCTAATACATTCAATTGTGTATCCAGGGTATCACGGGTATTCATATCCATATGATACTTACCACTCCAAAAAAAAGTTTTCTCGTCTTTTTTAATTTGTACTCCCGCTAAATCTACATTACGGGCTGTGAGTGCATCCAGCTCTGCTTGTGGAAAATCGCCACCTACTACTGAGATCTGCTTTACCGGCGTGAAATTAGATGCGCACCAGGCAATATAGGTACCTGCACCGCCAATAATTTTATCACTCTTACCAAACGGCGTTTCGATAGCATCAAAAGCCATAGAACCAACAACTACTAAAGACATAGAAATTTTTTTGATTGTTGGGGTGCGAAATTAGGGCATCCCTTGTGGAATACCTGAAACTAACATAGAATAAATATATTCGAAATAATATTGCTAACATTTGTTAGTATACTATCTTTACCAAATGGCAAGGATTCAAATAGATAAAAACAGTTCCCGAAAGGATGTAATTGTTAGTAAAGCCGCGGCGCTTTTCCGCGAAAAGGGCTTTAAAGCAGCTAGCATGCGCGATTTAGCTGAATCAGTTGGTGTTGAGGCAGCTAGTTTATATAACCATATTAAATCGAAAACAGAGTTATTACATGAACTATGTTTTGGTGTAGCCAATCGTTTTATGCATAAAATTGATGAGGTTGAATCAGAGAAGGTTACTGCATTGGAAAAAGTAGAGCATTTGATTCGTTTTCATATTGATGAAATGATCAATCATTATGAAGAAGTATATGTGAGCGATAGAGAATGGAAACATTTATCAGACCCTTACCTTTCTAATTTTCAAAATCAACGGCGGATGTACAGAAAAAGATTTGCTGCTATTATTGAAGCCGGTATCAAGCAAAAAGAAATTAAACCCATCGACGCACCAACTGCGGTACTCATTTTACTACATGCGATCGGGGGCATAGAAAGCTGGCATCGCAGCACCCAAAAAATTTCCGCCGAAGCGCTAACAGAAAATATGGTGAGCATGTTAGTAGGAGGATTGGTGAATAAGTAAATAAGTAGAATGTCACCCTGTCCGCCTAGGCGAAGTCGAAGGGTAATTTATTATCACTATGTCAAATAAATTCCACTCAATAACCGTAAAAAATATCCGTAAAGAAACAGCCGATTGTGTATCGATCGCATTCGATATTCCGGAAGAAAAAAAATCGCTATTTCAATTCACACAAGGACAATATATTACTGTTAAAAAAGATATTGACGGTATAGATACCAGAAGATCCTATTCGATTTGCAGTTCTCCGCTTGATCATGAATTGAGGATTGCCGTAAAAAAAGTGGAGGGAGGTGTTTTTTCTACTTATGCCAATAAAAAACTTTGCGTTGGGGATACCATAGAAATCATGCCCCCTCTCGGTAAATTTTTCACACCCCTAGTACCTTCCCAAAGCCTTAACTACGCTGCGTTTGCAGCCGGTAGCGGTATAACGCCTATCCTTTCCATTATAAAAACCACATTACTAACAGAACCGGATAGTACATTCACATTAGTATATGGAAATAAAAATCGACATTCCATAATCTTCAGAGAGGCCATAGAAGCGCTTAAAAATAAATTCATCCATCGCTTTCGTGTGATCTATATTTTATCGCGCGAAAAAACAGATACCCCCATTCAAGCCGGAAGAATCAATGCCGAAAAATGTAATGCGCTTTTTGAAAAAATGATCGACATTAACAACATCGATCATTTCTTTATCTGTGGCCCACAAGAAATGGCGGAAACAGTAAAAAATACATTAGCAGCAAAGGGTATACAACCAAAACAAATTCATGTAGAATTGTTTGGGGTGAAGAAGAAAGACGATAGACAAAAGACCGGAGACCGGAGACAAGAGATACTGGGTAGTGAGCATGATGCAATGAGTATTATTACGATTAAGTTAGATGGGGTTGCATTTGACTTTAAGTTGGGTGCAAATGGTGATTCTATTTTAGATGCTGCCTTGGCACAGGGTGCTGATCTGCCTTTTGCTTGCAAAGGAGGAGTATGCTGCACTTGCAAAGCCAAACTAGTAGAAGGAGAAGTAAAAATGGACGTTCATTATGGACTGGAGCCCGATGAAATAGCAGCGGGCTTTATACTTACCTGTCAATCCCACCCCCAAACACAAAAAGTATTGGTTGATTTTGACGCCAAATAGCCTAACAAAAAAGCTAAATATTTAAACAAATAATACTAACATATGTTAGTATTTTGTATTTTCGTTCTCTAATCTTTTTACCATGGAGCTTGAGCAAATTTTTCAGGATAAGATAGATAAGGAAATCCGAATTGAACCGAAAGATTGGATGCCCGAGAAATATAGGCAAACATTAATTCGGCAGATCAGTCAGCATGCCCATAGCGAGATAGTTGGTATGCTCCCCGAAGGTAATTGGATCACGCGCGCCCCATCTCTTCGTAGAAAGGCAATTTTATTGGCTAAGGTGCAAGACGAGGCCGGTCATGGTTTATACCTCTATAGCGCAGCGGAAACCTTAGGTATCAGCAGGGATGAAATGACAGCGCAATTATTAAGTGGTAAAGCAAAATATTCTTCCATCTTCAATTACCCTACCCTTAGCTGGGCAGATATGGGTGTTATAGGCTGGCTGGTAGATGGTGCTGCCATTATGAACCAAGTACCTTTATGTAGAACCAGCTATGGGCCTTATGCACGTGCTATGGTGCGTGTTTGCAAAGAAGAAAGTTTTCATCAACGCCAAGGTTTTGAAATATTACTCACGCTAAGCAAGGGAACAGATGCACAGCGCAAAATGGCGCAAGATGCTATTAACCGTTGGTGGTGGCCAAGCATCATGATGTTCGGACCAAAAGACGATGAAAGTCCAAATAGTGTGCTGAGCATGAAATGGAAGATCAAGCGTTTTAGCAACGATGAACTCCGACAAAAATTTATTGATGTTTGTGCAGAGCAAGTGAAAGTTCTTGGTTTTACATTACCCGATCCTGATTTAAAATGGAATGAAGAAAGAGGACACTATGATTTTGGTACCATTAACTGGGATGAATTTTGGCAAGTGATCCAAGGAAATGGCCCCTGTAACAAAGAAAGATTAGATGCCAGAAAAAAAGCCTGGGAAGAAGGCGCCTGGGTGCGAGAAGCAGCTACTGCTTATGCGGAGAAGAAGCGAGTGAAAAATACTTTGAGGGTAGCATAAAATAATTAATAATGAATAATTTAATCATCAAATATTACTACGGCGATTATGGAGAGTCAAAAAATGGAGCCGCAGACATCAGCACTAGTAATAATCACAAACCCGAGTGGCCATTATGGGAAGTATTTATAAGAAGCAAGCAGGGCCTCGACCATAAACATGTAGGCAGCTTGCATGCGGCTGATGCTGCTATGGCTATTGAAAATGCAAGAGATGTTTACACCAGAAGAATGGAAGGTGTAAGTATTTGGGTGGTTGAAAGTAAATATATACATGCCAGCAATCCCGATGAAGCCGATTCGTTGTACGACCCTGCCAATGATAAAGCATACAGACATCCTACTTTTTATGAATTGCCCGAGGAGCTTAAGCACATATAGGATAGACGGTAGTCGGTAGACGATAGAAAAACAGATTGAATTCGCCTTGGCGAACAGATTGAAGATTCCAGATTGAAGATTAATAATATGCACCTAAACATAAATAATTTATTAAGCCTAGCAGATGACGCGCTCATTCTTGGGCATAGAAATAGTGAGTGGTGTGGACATGGGCCGGTATTAGAACAAGATATTGCCATATCAAATATCGCATTGGATTATATCGGTTTAGCCAGAAATTTATATCAACATGCGGCAACATTGATTAATGCAGGTGCCACAGAAGATACACTTGCCTATTTACGTGATGTTATTGATTTTAAAAATCATTTAATAGTTGAATTACCCAATGGCGATTGGGCACAAACGATCCTAAGAATATTTTTCTTCAGCCAATATCAACGCTTACGTTATCAACAATTATTATTGGATACGGATAAACAGATAGCCGCAATTGCAGAGAAGTCGCTGAAAGAAATTACCTATCATATTCGCTGGAGCACAGACTGGGTACTGCGTTTAGGGGACGGTACCGCAGAAAGTAAAGCCAGAATGATAAAAGCAGCCGACTATCTATGGCCCTATACGGAAGAACTATTTGTTGATGGTTTCATCACAAAACGAGAATGGCTGGCAACAATAGAACCTGTTTTTCTGGAAGCTACATTAGCGCTTCCTTCTACTAAACAACTGCTACAAAAAGGAATTGAGGGAGAGCATACGGAACACCTAGGTTATATACTTGCCGAAATGCAATACTTACAAAGAGCTTATCCCAATAGCGAATGGTAACAAAAAAAATTCTAGATATACTTAGCACAGTAACCGACCCGGAAATACCTGTACTCTCTGTAATTGACCTTGGTATTATTCGAGATGTTATGGTGAATGATGATACCATAACTATATTGGTGAGTCCAACTTACTCGGGATGTCCCGCCATGGATATGATTAGCATGAATATTAAGTTAGCTTTAATTACTGCCGGTTTTCATAATGTTCAAATACAACAAGTTTTATCACCTGCGTGGACTACAGATTGGATGACAGAATCGGGGAAGCAAAAATTAAAAGGATATGGTATTGCCCCACCTGTAGGTAAATCTTTCGATAAAATGTATCTGGAAGAATTAGAAGTTGCTTGTCCGCAATGCCATAGTACTAACACCACTGTTATTTCCGAATTCGGAAGCACTTCCTGCAAAGCGCTTTTCAAGTGTAATGATTGTAAAGAACCCTTCGATTATTTTAAATGTCACTAAATTTAGCATATGGATCCCATCCTATTACATATTGAAAATAATATAGCGTTTATTACCCTTAACCGACCCGATAAACTCAATTCATTTAACAGAGAAATGGCCTTACAGTTCCAATCTGTTTTAGATGATTGTGAAAACAATGAATCGATACGTGCTTTGTATATTACCGGTAATGGGAAAGGCTTTTGTGCCGGGCAAGATCTTACAGAAGTAGTAGACCCCAATGGACCCGGTATGCAAAGGATTTTAAGTGAACATTATAATCCTATCGTTACAAGGATGCGAAAAATTCCCAAGCCTATAGTAGTTGCAGTGAATGGTGTAGCTGCCGGTGCCGGTGCGAATATTGCTTTTGCAGGAGATATTGTAATAGCGATCGAATCGGCTAGTTTTATTCAGGCTTTTTCAAAAATTGGATTGATACCTGATAGCGGGGGCACTTTTACTTTACCTCGATTAATAGGTTTTCAAAGGGCGAGCGCTTTAATGATGCTCGGTGATAAAGTTTCAGCTGCTGAAGCATTACAAATGGGTATGATTTATAAAATATTCGACGCTTCTTCATTTGAAATAGAGACAAAAAAAATAGCCTTACAGTTAGCACAAATGCCTACCAAAGCATTAGGGTTTATTAAAGAAGCACTCAATAACGCTGCAACAAATAATTTAGAACAGCAGTTAGATTTGGAAGATCAATTACAACAAAAAGCTGCAGCAACCAATGATTTTAAAGAAGGGGTGAATGCTTTTTTAGAAAAAAGAAATCCTGTGTATCAAGGTAAGTAAACTTCGTGTCTTAGTGTCTTAGTGGTTAATAAAAAATAAAGAAATGAAAAGTCCCCAACAGGTTGTTGATCAAATGATGCAAAATGATCTTTTCTCACAATGGCTGGGAATTGAAGTATTGGATATACAAGAAGGTTATAGCAAAATACGAATGAATGTGCGGCCGGAAATGATTAATGGCCTTGGTATCGTACATGGAGGTATAGCTTTTTCTTTTGCAGATAGCGCTTTTGCATTTGCTTGTAATAACCGCAATAACTTATCAGTTGCCCTTGATACTTCTATTAATTTTCTGAAACCGACTCATGTTGGAGATATACTTATTGCTGAGGCGATGGAAATTCATAATGGTAGAAGTACAGGTTTATATGAGATCCTAATAAAAAATCAACATGATGTTTTGGTTGCCAAGTTTAAGGGTACTTGTTTTAGAACCGGGAAAAGGATAGTTGAATAAATTATTTAACCACTAAGACACGAAGGCACAATATTTATAATTGTTAACCATGATCTACAGCTTCAAATCATTTATTCCGGTTATTCATGAAAGTTCATTCATACATCCGCTAGCTGCAGTTACCGGAAATGTTGTTATTGGTAAAAATGTATATGTAGGTCCGGGTGCCGCTATACGCGGCGATTGGGGTGAGATCAATATTGAAGATGGGTGTAATATTCAGGAGAACTGCACTATTCATATGTTTCCGGGAGTAACCGTATTACTAAAAGAAGCAGCACATATTGGTCATGGCGCTATCATACATGGAGCAACTATTGGAAAAAATTGTTTAATAGGCATGAATGCTGTGATTATGGATAATGTAATATTAGAAGATGAATGTATTGTAGGTGCCATGAGTTTTATTAGAGCCGATGAACATTATGAAAGTAGATCTTTGATCACCGGTAATCCTGCAAAAAAAATAAAAGAAGTGAGTGATGAAATGATCGCCTGGAAATCATCAGGTACAGCATTGTATCAAGCATTACCTAAAGAAATGCATGAGCATTGGCAACTGTGTGAACCTTTAAGAGAAATGCCCATTAACAAGCCTACGCAAGAAAGTTTATACAATACTTGGAATGAGATCAAAAACAAGCATCGCTTGCAATAGTGTATCTTTGTTAAAATTTAAGGGTGTCAGAAAGGAATAATTTCATCGATTATATTCGAATATTTGCACGCAGTGGTCATGGTGGAGCTGGTGCCAAACATTTTATGCGTAATAAGCTAACGGCCATGGGTGGCCCGGATGGTGGAGATGGTGGACGCGGCGGACATATCATTTTACGTGGTAATAGTAATTTATGGACACTACTTCATTTGCGTTATTTTAAAAATGTACTGGCTGAAAATGGCGAAAATGGAAGTAAAAATAATTGTACCGGAAGAGATGGAAAAGATATCATTATTGAAGTACCATTAGGTACCATTGCCAGAGACGAAGAAACCGGAAAAAAAGAAGCCGAGATTTTAGAAGACGGGCAAGAAATTATTTGGATGAGAGGCGGCCGGGGGGGATTAGGTAATAGCAATTTTGCAACACCTACGAATCAGGTTCCGGAACATGCTCAACCCGGAGAGCCCGGGGTTGAAGGATGGAAAAATATTGAACTAAAAGTATTGGCAGACGTAGGTTTGGTAGGATTTCCAAATGCGGGAAAATCTACTTTGCTCTCTGTTATAACTGCGGCTAAGCCCAAGATCGCTAATTATGCTTTCACTACATTGATCCCTCAATTAGGTATGGTAGAGTATAGGGATTCCAAATCTTTTTGTGTGGCCGATTTACCGGGAATTATTGAAGGTGCGGCTGAGGGCAAGGGACTCGGACATCGATTTTTGCGACATATCGAAAGAAATGCGGTTTTACTGTTTTTAATTCCGGCAGATAGTGTTGATCATCGCAAAGAGTTTGAGATCCTAAAAAATGAATTAGCCTCTTATAATCAGGAAATGATGCAGAAAGATTTTGTAATTGCCATTAGCAAAAGCGATATGCTGGATCAAGAATTAAAAGATGCCATCAGTAAGGAGTTACCTGATAATATACCCCATCTTTTCATCTCCTCTGTTACTAATCAGGGGCTAATGCCCCTCAAAGATTTGTTGTGGGAAACCCTCAATAAAAAAGAGTAAAATATATAAGTTATTGGTTAACAGATAGTTAACATAATCTACTAGGT
>CABHOW010000022.1 GCA_902168225.1 uncultured Flavihumibacter sp.
TCTTAAATTTTCATTAATGGCAACATCTGTTTTAACTTCCTCCATACCAGGGATGTTTGGCAGTGAAAAAATTAGGCTGAATTTTAGAACAATCCTTATTTTAGAAACTAAATAGCTATTTGTTGAATAAAATAAGGGCTGTGCATACACAAGATAAATCCTTTATTTCGTTTATACAATAGTCTCAAATGTTAAAATTTGCAATACGCGATCGTAGATATAGAAACAACAGGAAGTTTTCCACAACAAAATGGTATTACAGAAATTGCTATTGTGTTACACAATGGGAATGAAGTAGAAGGGAAATATGAGACCTTAGTTAATCCACACCAACCTATCCCTCCTTATATTATTGGGATGACCGGAATCTCAAATGCTATGGTTTCCACTGCTCCTTCCTTCGAACAGGTAGCTCCGCATATTTTTCAATTACTCCAAAACAGGGTATTTGTTGCACATAATGTAAATTTCGATTATTCCTTTGTAAAGCATCATTTGCAGGCGGTCGGTTTCGATTTACAGGCTCCTAAACTATGTACTATCCGGCTGAGCAGGAAAGTGTTTCCGGGTTACAAAAAATATGGACTTGGGCATCTTAGTAAGGAGTTGGGTATCCATATCGAAAACAGACATAGGGCCGGAGGAGATGCTTTGGCAACAGCAGAAATACTTGATCTGGTGTTGAAAAATAATGGGGAACGGGTGATTAAAGAAATGTTGCAAAAAGACAATAAAGAATATTTTCTCCCCCCTAACTTGTCGAAATTTTATATTGATCAGTTACCACAAACACCCGGTGTGTATTATTTTCATAATAAAGCAGGTAAAGTAGTATATGTGGGAAAGGCCAAGCATATAAAGAAAAGGGTACTATCTCATTTTACCGGATTTGATATCAGTAAAAAAAGGCAAGATTTTCTTAGGGAAATTTATGCGATAACACATGTGTCTTGTCATACCGAATTTATCGCCTCGCTTTTTGAAAGTATAGAAATTAAACGTTTATGGCCCGCCTTTAATAAAAGTCAGAAACGATATGAACAGCTTTGGGGTATTTATATGTTTGAAGATAGTAGAGGCTATAAACGATTGGCCATCGATAAAAAGCATAAATATGCACAGCCTATCATAGCGTTTTCTATGTTAGTTGATGCGCATCGGGAACTTTGGAAATGGGTTAGACAGTTTGAACTTGAGGCTTCGCTTTGTTTTCTGGATAAACATGAACCTGCTGTTTGGCCTCCGGTAGAGGTCTATAATAAACGTGTAGACGCCCTACTAGCTTATATTACGGGAGAAAAAGAAAGTTTTATCATCAAAGAAAAACAAACGCATATTGTAGTAGAGAAAGGTAAATTTATTGGCATGGGAGATATTGATGATGATGCCAATGATTATGAGTGGATAAAAGCCAATATTACCGCATATCCCGAAAACGAGGTATTAAAAACCATGCTCAAACGTTTTGCGGAACGCTATCCTGAACGATTGATTTTTCCAACTATTTCTACATAGAAAATTCCCTTACATTCGCGCTCCTTAAAAGAAAAATATGTTCGGAGCAACTATTGCCGCAAAGTTAGGATTACGGGTATCACAGGTGGATACGGTGTTGGGTTTATTAAAAGAGGGGAGTACCATCCCATTTATTGCCAGGTATCGGAAAGATAGCACCGGTAATCTGGATGAGGTACAGATACAGCAAATACAAGATGAAGAAAAACTGTTGATCAGTTTTACAGATAGAAAAATATTCATTGAAAAAACAATTAGCGAGCAGGGAAAAATGACCGCAACCTTGCAAGAAAAAATTGATGCAGCTACAACGCTTAATGAACTGGAAGATATCTATTTGCCTTATAAGCCAAAGCGAAAAACAAAAGCACAGGCAGCGCGTGAACAGGGGCTGGAACCATTGGCCGATATACTATTAGCGCAGCAAAATAAAAATATAGAGATCATTGCTTCCACCTATGTCAATGAAGTAATTAAAACAACCGAAGAAGCATTGCAAGGCGCACGAGATATTATTGCCGAGAAAATAAATGAGGATGCGGCGTTAAGAGCGAAACTGCGTAAACTATTTGAGGCTAAAGCAAATTTGCAAAGTAAAGTACTGGCCGATAAAATGAACGAGGCCATCAAATACAAAGACTATTTCGATTTTTCTGAGCCTATACATAAAGTTCCTTCACATCGTATTCTGGCTGTTATGCGCGGATTTTTAGAAGGCTTTTTAAGGATGAATATCGCCCCACCCGAAGAAGATGCTTTATACCTGATAGAAGAAGCTTATATGCGTGGCTTTTCTGCTGAAACGCCACATCTGCAAAAAGCCGTTAAAGATGCTTATCGCAGATTGTTGCAACCTGCATTAGAAACCGAATATCGAACAGCATTAAAACAAAAAGCAGATGAAGATGCGATTGCCGTATTTGCAGAAAATTTGCGTCAATTATTATTAAGTGCTCCTCTTGGCAGCAAAAGAATGCTGGCTATCGATCCCGGTTACAGAACGGGTTGTAAAGTGGTTTGTTTAGATGAGAAAGGAGAATTGCTGACAACAGATTTGATCTATGTACATGAAGATAAGCGAATACATGATAGTGAGTACAAGATAAAAGAGTTAGTAAAAATATATGGCATAGAAGTATTTGCTATCGGCGACGGAACAGCAGGAAGAGAAACCGAGCAGTTTATTAAAAAGATGAATTTAGGGTTACCGATTTTTTTGGTGAACGAAGATGGGGCCTCAGTATATTCTGCTTCTGAAGTAGCCAGAGAAGAGTTCCCAAATGAAGATATTACCGTGAGAGGCGCTGTGAGTATAGGTAGAAGATTAATGGACCCTTTGGCAGAATTAGTAAAAATAGATCCCAAAAGTATCGGCGTGGGTCAATATCAACACGATGTAAATCCCTTTCGGTTAAAAGAAAAATTAGATCAAACGGTAGTAAGCTGCGTAAACGCTGTAGGCGTAAATATTAATACGGCCAGTAAACAGTTACTGAATTATGTAAGTGGTATTAATGAAACGGTTGCTCAAAATATCATTGAATACCGTAAAACAAACGGGGCTTTCACCGGCAGGGAACAAATACTGAAAGTGCCTCGCTTGGGTGCAAAAGCCTATGAGCAATGTGCCGGTTTTTTAAGGATACCGCAAGCTGTAAATCCTTTAGATGCCAGTGCTGTTCATCCGGAGGCATACAGTATTGTGGAGAAGATGGCAGCTGATTTGCAAAGTGATGTGAAGGAAATGATCGGTAATGAAACCTTACTCAAAAAAATAGATGTAAAACAATACATCACGGAAACAACCGGGTTACTCACGCTGCAAGACATTATCAAAGAATTGCATAAACCCGGCTTGGATCCGCGTAAAGAATTAGAGCAGTTTGAATTTGCTAATATTTATGCTATAGAAGAAGTAAAAGTAGGAATGGAATTACCGGGTGTTGTAACGAACCTAACTCGTTTTGGGGCTTTTATAGATATAGGTGTAAAACAAGATGGGCTGGTACATGTAAGCGAAATAGCGCACAAATATATTAGTGACCCGAATGAAGTATTATCGCTGCAACAAAAAGTATATGTAAAAGTATTGGAGGTAGATATAGTAAGAAAAAGAATTGCTTTGTCTATCAAACAAACGCAACCGGTACCCACCGCAAGTGCCGGTAATCATGCAGCTCCTAAAAAGAAAAATGTGATTCAGCAACAAGAAGCCGACCTTAGTAATTTGAATGTAACAGACGCATTGAGTATGCTTAAGAAGAAGTTTGGCAAATAAATCTTGTATATACCTACTAACAGGTATAAATAGGCTCACAAAAATTGTAGATTATTGCTTAACTGTATGATTTTCAATTTATTATACTGATTATTAAGAATCTTGATAAATTGTTTATGCAGATTTTGTGAAATAATCTGACGAAATGTTTAAATTAGTATCCAGATAACACCGATATGCATATCAGAAACATCTTACTGTGGATGGTCTGTTTGTGGTGTATTGCTGTGAAAACAGTTGCTCAAACCCCCGTATTGAGCGATGCCGAAAAAGAAAAAGCAATCCAAACCCAGGTACAGCGATACTTGCTGAAGTACAAACAAGACCTGAACAATGCGCTTGATCGCAACGATTTCGCGACTGCTATAAGCCATTTAAATCATATTATTTTATATGAGCCCAATAACGGACAAGCCCTCTATCTGAGAGCGCGTGGTTTTGAAAATATGGGCTTGTATGAGCGTGCCATTTTCGACTATGATAATGCACAGAGAGTCGGGTATAAAGAGCCCCAATTGTTTTATTTCCTTGCGCGTTTAGAAATTAAAGCAGGGTTAGGGGAGGAGTCTTTTTATTCTTTCAATGAATTTTTTCAAGAACAGCCGGGAATGGCCACAAAAAAAGAGTTGAGGTATGAACGAGGCATAGCTGCGAAAATGGCGAAAGAATATAAAGCTTGTGTGGAAGATATGAGCTTCGTAATCGATGAAGGCAAGGATGAGGCAGATGCTTATTTCAATAGGGCCATATGTTTTTCTGAGTTGGATATTTTAAAAGAAGCCAAGAAAGATTTTCATGAAGCCGTGCGCATTAAACCTGCTCTAAAAGATCATTGGTATTATATCACTTACGATCGTATTTATAAAAATAGCTGTAAGCAATCAGCCCCCCAATATTTAGCAGCTGCGCAAAAACAAATGGCGAAGGGCAATTATTTCGATGCCTTTATTGAAGCACAACTTGGATTAAAATGTTATCCAGGAGATAAAGCGTTAATGATAAAGCAATTGGAAGCGATGCTTACGCAAATTGATTTGTATTATGATGAAACAATTGTGTTTTATCAGGAATTCGTAAAAAAACATGGCGCCGATGAAGTAGTGCAAGCCATGATGGATAAGGCTTTGGCAAAAAGAAAGCAGATAACAGTTTCCGATAAATCGTATGTGGCCGATTATGTTAACGAAACACCTTTGCCCGAACGTTTTAGAAAACCCGCAGAGTACCTGAAATTGGCAGAAGATAAATTACAACAAAAAACAGACCTGCCCATTGCCTTGGATTATTGCAATAATGCCATTCGTATTGATCCCAAATCACCCGACGCTTTTTTAGTAAGAGCAAGGGTATTATACGCGATGAACAGCCCGTTGGAAACAGCTATGGCCTGGAAAGATGCAACACAAGCTACTAAAATGAACCCTAAATTATCGGAGGCATGGACAATTCGGGGAATGATTGCCTATCAGGAAAATAATTTAAATGCGGCTTTGGCCGATCTAACAAAAGCTGTTGAATGCAGAAAAGATAATGCAGAAGCAGCTAAGGCTCTTGCTAAGGTGCAGGATAAGTTAGGATCTAAAACAGATAACAATCAATAAAATCATTAAGTTTTCTTATTTTCATAGCATAATCGATTGCTATGAGAATTGTTCCCTTACTGCTTTCCGCTGTTTGTACAATTGCCCTTATTTGGGTCTTAAACAAACAATTACCTGTTGGTGGTAGCAAAACCCCGAGACTAGGTTATTTCCTCTCTCCACAACATGGTTTTTGGCAAAATGCCGATGCCGCTAATATGGATTATAATGGTGAAGTAAGATTAGAGGGTTTACAGGGTAAGGTAGAAGTATATATAGATGATCGATTAGTTCCCCATATTTATGCAGATCAAGATGAAGATGCCTATTATGTACAAGGTTTTTTACATGCAAAATTTCGCCTTTGGCAAATGGAATTTCAAACCCATGTGGCAGCAGGAAGGCTAAGTGAAATTGTTGGAAAAGAAAGAATCAAAACCGACCAGTTTTTTAGAAGATTAGGAATGGTATATGGTGCCGAAAACACCCAACGTTATGTAGAAAAAAATAACCCGGAGATGAAAGCAGCCATTGATGCTTATGCACGTGGTGTTAATGCTTATATCAAATCACTCAAACCGGAACAAATACCTTTCGAATATAAATTACTCGACTATAAACCCGAAGAGTGGACCTCGCTCAAAACCTATTTGTTCCAAATGTTTATGAGTTATGATCTCACTGCAAGAGGTGCTACTACTGACCTTCAAATGACCAATGCCAGAAATTATTTTGGATATAACGATTTCAATAAGCTATTTACAAATGTTCAAGATTCATTAGACCCTATTATACCCAAAGGAACTGTGTACGCGAAACCGGCCCTTGTTCCTAAAGTTCCTAAAGATGTAGATACGGCTTACTTGAATAATTTCAGTGCCGGTAGCACCGCTACTTCGCCGATAGTGCCCCAAAAAGGAAATGGAAGTAATAATTGGGCGGTTGCGGGTACTAAAACAAAAAGTGGTAAACCTATTTTATGTAACGACCCTCATTTAGGATTGAATTTACCTTCTTTATGGTTCGAAGTGCAGATCAGTACACCCACACACAATACGTATGGCGCCAGTTTCCCCGGTTCTCCCGCTGTTATTATCGGCTTTAACGATAGCATTGCCTGGGGTGTTACTAATGCAGGTAGAGATGTTATTGATTATTATGACATGAAATTTCGCGACTCCTCTTTGAAAGAATATTGGTACAACGGGAAATGGGTAAATGCAGATACGCGTAAAGAAATTATTAAAGTGAAAGATAGTGCCGATCAGGTTGAAAATATTGCTATGACAGTATACGGTCCTGTTATGTATGATCATCATTATAAAAACAATAGTACCAATGGGAAAAACTTAGCATTACGTTGGACGGCCCATGATGCCGGAAGCGGATTACTTACCTTTTATCTGTTGAACAGGGCAAAAAATTTCGATGATTATTTAGCAGCTATCTCACATTGGAACTGTGCCGGACAAAATTTTGCTTTTGCGAGTCATTCCGGTGATATAGCCATTAAACAGCAAGGTACATTTGTAGCAAGATGGAAAAGGCAGGGTGATTTTATTTTACCGGGAACAGATAGTACTTATGCGTGGCAGGGCATAATACCTGTTGAAGAAAACCCTATGATTAAAAATCCTGCAAGGGGCTTTGTAAGCAGTGCCAATCAACAATCTACCGATAGTGCCTATCCTTATTATTTAGGGGCTGCGAGTAATTTCCCAATCTATAGGGGGCTAAGCATTAATCGAAAATTAACCACGATGACGGGTATTACGCCGGAAGATATGCAGCATTTACAGATGAGTAATTATAATGTTTTCGCAGAAATGGCTCGTCCGGTTATACTCAAATACACCAATGAAAGCTTATTAACAGCCGATGAGAAAAAATACATAAGCTTATTAAAAAATTGGGATTTGAATAGTGAAGTAGATGCGAAAGGCCCCACTGTATTCAATACTATTTGGGATAGTTTAGAAGCAGTGGTATATAAAGATGAATTTGCAAATGCAAAAAATAATGTAGGATGGCCTGATGATCCGGTATTGTTAGAGGCCTTGCTTAAAGATAGTGCTTATAGCTTTGCTGATAATATCAACACTACCAATAAGAAAGAAACCATTGCAGATTGTATGATGGAAGCCATAAAGCGTGCCACTGCTGCGCTACAATCTATTGATCAGTCTGGGAACCTCGCATGGGGAAAATTTAAGGATACAAGAGTGAGTCATTTATTGAAAATACCTGCTTTGAGTAGATTACATTTACCGATTGGGGGAGGCAAACATATTATTAATGCTACCACAGATAATCATGGACCTAGTTGGAGGATGATTGTTCATCTAACAGATGAAATTGAGGCTTATGGTGTTTACCCAGGCGGGCAGCATGGAAACCCGGGTAATAAGTATTATGACAGTTTTGTAGATAGTTGGGCAACAGGGAAATATTATCGCCTCTTATTTATCAAGAAAAAAGATGCAGTCAGGAATCAGCGAATGAAGTGGGTCATCACTTTTACTCAAGCTTAAAAAATAAATATGAAATTTATCGTATCAATCATACTTACTGCTTTATTGGCTTTTGCAGTTGGTTTATTTACAAAGTTACCCTGGTATAGTTTTGCCATTACTTCTTTTATTGTTGGGATAGCTATTAAACAAAAATCATTGAATGCATTTCTAGCCGGTTTTTTAGGTGTTGCCATTTTGTGGATCATATTGGCTGCATTAAAAGATATACCCAATGAGCATCTACTCTCTACTAAAGTGGCATCACTATTGCCCTTAGGAGGTTCCTGGATAGTATTGCTTTTAGTTACCGGGTTGGTAGGTGGTTTAGTGAGTGGGTTCGCTGCGCTTACTGCTTCATTTCTGAGAGGTAAACCCTAGTTTGCTGTTATCTTTGCCGTATGAGTTTGCACGAATTGTTTGGGCGTTACTGGCAGCAGCATTATCAACCGATAGTAAATAGTGAAAACCCTTTATTAGTAGGGGTAAGTGGGGGCATCGATAGTGTTGTACTTGTTCATTTATTAAGATCTCATACTATCCCATTCTCTATAGCACATGTGAACTATCAATTAAGAGGAGAAGAAAGTAACCGGGATGAAACTTTTGTTCGTGCATTAGCCGATCGTTTCACTATTCCTATATATGTACAACAATATGATACGACACTCTTAGCAGAAGAAATGAAAATGTCGGTACAAGAAACTGCCCGGAAACTACGATATGATTGGTTTAAAACCATTGCCGGCAATGGTTATATAGCTACTGCGCATCATGCTAATGATAATGTAGAAACAGCATTGATGTTTTTTTTAAGAGGAACAGGTATTGAAGGTTTAACCGGTATACCTAAGACAGATACAAAGCGAAAAATTATTCGTCCACTTTTACCTTTTACCCGCGAACAGATACAGGTATATGCTGCAACGCATAAAATTGATTATGTTGAAGATTCTTCCAATGCAAAGAACAATTACACCAGAAATTTATTGAGAAATATCGTTTTACCCGAGATAGAGAAAGCTTTTCCTGCAACGATTCAGAATATTCAACATAATATCGAACGATTTGAGGAGATCAAAAGTCTATATCATGAGGCTCTAACAATGCGATTGAAAAAATTAATTACGGTAAAGGGTCAGGAAGTGCATATTCCGGTATTAAAATGGCAACAGGAGAAACAGCTATCAACCATTACCTGGGAGATCATTAAAGAATATGGCTTTACCGCGTCGCAAGTACCGGAAGTTATCAAGTTATTGGGTGCTTCTAATGGGAGTAGTATTAAAACAGCCACCCATATTTTATTCAAGCATAGATTATGGATGATTATGGCGCCGCTGAATAGCGGCGCCATAACGCAGATACTCATAGAAGCGCCCGGCACCGTTCATTTTCAGGATGGATCTGTAACCATCCGCTTATTGCAAAACAAACCCGACTCTTTGCAAAAAGAAAATATCGAATACCTCGATGCAAAAAATATTCAGTTTCCTTTATTGCTTAGAAAATATAAAACAGGCGACTACTTCTACCCGCTGGGAATGACCAAAAAGAAAAAAATATCCCGATTTTTAATCGATTTGAAACTGAGTATTATCGAGAAAGAAAAAGTATGGTTGCTTGAGTCGGATAAAAAAATTATTGCCTTATTGGGGTTGAGAATCGATAACCGATTTAAAGTACAACCACAAACCCAATCAACTTTATCTATTACCTTACAAAATAACCACTAACCTCTAAGTAAAAGTTTTTTAATAAATTATAATCACTTCCAAAATAACTGCTGATCACCACAAACACGACCCCAAAAATGGCGCCCCAAATATGTGCGGAATGATTGATATTCCCATTTCCTTTTTTCGCCAGATAAGCCGAAACAATTAAATATAATGGTCCGAATATAAAACCCGGAATATGGATAGGAATAGGAAATATCCCTAACCCCATGGTAGGGTAAATAAATATACCTGCAAATACTACAGCAGAAACAGCTCCTGAAGCACCTAAACTATAATAATGATAATTATTTTGCTGCTGTATATAAGTAGGTAATATGCTAACGGCAAGAGATGCCAGATACATCAGCAAAAAAATGATCTTTCCACTACCTGCTCCAAATATCTGCGAAAAAGATTGCTCCACTATTTCTCCGAATAAATAAAAAGAATACATGTTAAAAGCAAGGTGCATGATATCTGCATGAATAAATCCGCAGGTAAAAAATCGATACCATTGCTTTCTATTACTGATAGCCGGAGGATTAAAAATAAGATCACCCATGATTTTTTCATTCGAAAAAGCAGTGAATGAAACCACACATGTTAAAATAATAATACTGATAGTAATTGTAATCATGGTGTAAAAATAGACTATAAATGATGGTATTTTTCATTTCTCAGAATTGTGCATGCCCTGTACACTTGCTCCGCTAATAATAAGCGCACCAACATATGAGGAAAAACGAGTGGCGACAAACTCCAAATATGATCTGCTCTTTGATGAATGGCATCACTCACACCAAAAGCCCCGCCAATCAAGAAAATGAGCTGTTTGTTACTTTCATTCGCCCTTTGTTGTATAAACTGCGCTAATTGCGGAGAATTGAACATTTTACCCCTCTCATCCAAGAGCACAAAAAAATCATCTTTCTGCAGTAATCCTAATACTAACTTACCCTCCGCATTTTTTAAGTCGGCCTCAGATAAACTGGCAGCATTTTTGGGCGGCGCTATGATTTGCCAGTCGCATTTAAAATATTTGTTAATCCGTTGCGTGAAATCTGATACACCGACTTGAATATATGATTCATGGGTTTTACCTATCGAAAGGAACAATATCTTCATATATTCGTTTCTCTTAATTTTATATCCAAATTAAGGAGTTTGTATGAGGAAATCAGTTTTGTTTTTTATTATTTCAATGTATAGCTTTTCGCCCCTATTCTCTCAGGAGATCGACTCTATGATGAGTGTTTATGCTGAACGCGCTCCAAGAGAAAAAATACATGTACATTTTGATAGGGATATTTATAATCCGGAAGAAACAATTTTTTATAAGGTTTATCTTTTATCGGGTAATCAGTTAAGTGAGCTTAGTAAAAATATGTATGTTGAATGGTATGATACTACAGGCACACTTATCAAACAAACCATAGCTCCTCTTTTTCTTTCCGCTGCTACCGGTAGTTTTGAGATTCCAAAAGGATACAAAGGAAATTATTTACGTTTGAAAGCTTTCACACGCTGGATGTTGAATGATGAAAATGAAACAGATGTATATGAAAAATTAATTCCTTTAAACCTGGGTACCCAGAATACGCAAAAACTAAATATCAATAAAACTATTTTATCCCTTTTCCCTGAGGGGGGGTATTTAGTGGAAGGGATCTCTTCTCGAGTTGCTTTTAAAGCAAACAATAGTAATGGGCTACCTGTGAAAATTTCCGGATTTGTTCGTAATGCAAAGAATGAAGTAGTTGATAGTATTGTTACGATCCATGATGGTATGGGTTTGTTTTTATTGAATCCCGTTAAAGGGGAAGAATACCGTGTGGAGTGGACAGACGAGTTCAAACAAAAATATACTACCCCGATTACCCAAATACAGTCGACCGGAGTGGTCATGTTAGTACGCACAAGCAACGATAAAGCCTCGGTTACCATTCAGCGATCAGCAAATACGAAAGGCGCTTTGCAACAATATACATTGATGGTTCATATGAATCAGGAACCTTTATTCAAAGTGGCCATTAAGATGACCGAAAGAATGCTTCAACGGGCAGAAATACCTATTGATCAAATGCCTACCGGAATTTTACAGTTTACATTATTCAATGCAGAATGGCAGCCGGTGGCAGAAAGGATCGTTTTTGTGAATAATCATCTTCATGAATTCAATGCCAAAGTAAATCCTATCTATACCAGTGTAGATAAACGCGGGAAGAATAGCTTAGATATCGTTGTATCAGATACCGCAATGAGTAGTTTATCGGTTGCCGTAATTGATGCAGGTATTGCGGCTCCTGAAAGAACCAATATCTATACTGATTTTTTACTGAGTAACGAGATCAAAGGATATATTCATAACCCCGCTTATTATTTTACCAGTGACGCTGATGTGATTACGAGTAAATTAGATTTGGTGATGATGACGAGTGGTTGGAGAAGATATAATTGGGATAAACTAAAATCGGGTACTCAACCGGTAATGAAATATTTACCTGAAACTGAAAACATGCAAATCAAAGGGAATGTTTTTGGTATGAAAGATATCGGGGCGCAACAGCTGGTATTGAACACTATACTACTGGGAAAAGATAGCAGTAAGCAGTTGTTATTTTTCCCGGTTAATAAAGATGGTAGTTTTGCGGAGTCTGATATTTTCTTTTATGATACCGCTAAAATTTACTATAACTTTAATGCGAGTGTAAAAGGTGCGGAAAGATTACAAGTAAAATTTGATAATGGTTTTTTTAGAAGAGAGAATGGATTTAAAGCAACTCCCTATACCGGCGTAACTGTTTTTCCGGATGCCGATAGTGTATGGAGGGTCAGGATGAACTATTTTTTAGCAGAGCAAGAACGTATCAGAAAATTACAGGCTTCAACTAACTTGCAAGAAGTTATCGTTAAAGCCAAAGTAAAAACACCCTTGCAAATAATGGATGAAAAGTATGCAAGGGGCTTGTTTGCCGGATCCGATGCATATAGTTTCGATCTTGTTAACGACAAGTTTGTACCGCTTGATATTTTTTCCTATTTGCAGGGGAAGGTTCCCGGATTACTGATTTCCGGTACAGGTGCACAAGCTAGTTTAAGTTGGCGTGGTGCTACTCCCTCACTTTTTTTAGATGAAATGCCAACTGATGTAACGATGATTAGTGGAATACCGGTTCAACAAGTTGCTTATATCAAAGTATTCCGCCCACCTTTTTTTGGTGCTATTGGTGGTGGATCCGGGGGAGCCATTGCTGTTTACACTAGGAAAGGAGATGATGGAAAAAAAGCGGACTATTCCGGTAAAGGGATGAATTTTGTGAAACTGGCAGGTTTTTCCCGATTTAAAGAATTTTATAACCCTGTATACGACAAGAGTAATAGTTCATTAGAAACTGATGTTCGTAATACACTCTACTGGAATCCGAATGTTATTACCAATAAACGGTCACCCCGTTTTAAAATCGATTTTTATAATAACGATGTTTCTAAAAAATTACTTTTAATATTAGAAGGTATTAATGCAGATGGTAAAATGACGAGAGTAGTGAAAACAATTGAATAATGAAAATAGGGACTCATTTTTTAATAGGTATCATTTGTTTTAGTGTTTCAGCTATAAAGGCGCAGGACATTGATTCCATGATGAAAAAATATGCAAACTATGCTCCTGTTGAGAAAATCTATGTTCATTTCGATAGGCCTTCTTATGATATCGGTGAAACTATTTTCTACAAAGCTTATCTGTTACGTGATGGCAAATGGAATACGGATAGCAAAAACCTATATATAAACTGGTTCGATGACAATGGAAACTGTATTAAAAAAACAGTAGCACCTATTCTATTTTCTGCTTCACAAGGAAGTTTTGAAGTACCCAAAAACTATGCCGGTACTGTTTTGCGTATGGTTGCGTATACAGGTTGGATGCTAAATGAACACCAGCGAGATCATTTGTTTGAAAGAGCTTTTGTATTTCAAAAAAATAAACGTGCTGATAAATTAAGTAATGTTCAAAAAACGAAAGTAGAACTGTTTCCTGAAAGTGGCGACTTGGTATATAACCTAGCCAGTAGGGTTGCATTTAAAGCAACCGACAATAATGGCTTGCCTATTGAGATTACAGGTAGGGTAATAACCGGACAAGGAGACGAAATAGCTACCTTAAAAACAGATCACGACGGAATGGGGGTATTTAGTTGTAAGCCGGTTAGCGGAGAGAATTACTTTATCAATTGGAAGGATGATCGTGGTAATGAAGGAACAAAACAAATTACGAATATTAAAGACAGGGGCGGGGTACTAACCGTATATCAAACTCGCGAGAATGCACAAGTAACGGTGCAGGTAAATCATAATAGTAGCAGTGTAAAACCTTATAAATTACTTATTCATCAAGATCAGTCGCTGCTAGCTAAAAAAGATTTGAACCTCGCTAATGCTACTGCTACGCGTATCAGTTTTCCACTGTTTAATTGTACCACCGGCATCATACAGTTTACATTGCTTTCAAGTGAGAATATACCGGTTGCAGAGCGAATTATGTATGTGGATAATGAAGACTATAGTTTCGAAACAGATATTTCAGTTATTGAAAAGAACCTTACTAAGAGAGGTAAAAATATTATTGATATCAACCTGAAAGATACGCTGCTGGCTAATTTGAGTGTTGCGGTATATGACCCTCAAACAGCCGAAAAAGATGCGCATACCATTGTAAGTGGTTTTCTATTAAGTAATGAACTACGGGGATATGTACATAACCCGGCATATTATGTTGATGCAGATAATCCTAAAAGAAATGAACATATAGATTTATTAATGCTTACACACGGTTGGAGGAGATTTAACTGGGAAGCCATCACTACGGGTATTTTTCCGGAATTGAAGTTCTCTTTGCGGGATGATTTTATAGGAGTTAAGGGAAAATTTACCGAATCACCAAGTTTGTTACCTGACAGCTCTCTGCTAAATATGGTAGTTGTACAATCGGATAGTACAGCCCGTTACTTTACTACTGTAACGGTAGGAAATAATCCATTTGAAATTAAAAATTTGATCATCACAGATACCGCGAAAATTTATTATGGATTTGAGAAAAAGAAAGATAAAACGATCAAGCGGAAAATTAACTTCGAAAATGGATTGAACTTGCGTGACACTATTGTAAACTATACTTTTCATGTTCCCGCTCCTGTTGGGCCACAGCTACCCGGTAATAATACCAACTTTGCTGCTTTTGATAAAGAAGTGAATGAATTAAAAGAGGTGATCGTAGGCGCTAGGGTGAAATCTAAAATTGAACTCTTAGATGAGCGATATACAACCGGTGTGTTTAGAGGCGGTAGTGCTAAGGCATTCGACCTTGTAAGTAATGGTTCTCCTGCTTTTGCAGATGTATTTCATTATTTACAAGGTAGGGTACCGGGCTTTTATATAGGTTTTGGTGCTAAGGATAGTAATGAAGTAGTACCTAAGCCCGTGCCGGTTATATCCAATATTCGTACAAGCTATTCACCTATTTTATTTTTAGATCAAATGCCTGTATATGATATTAGCAGCTTGATCGGTATTAACATCAATGATATTGCGTATATAAAAGTATTTGACCCCGGTTTTGTTGGAGGAGGGTTAAGTTCTGCCGGGGGAGCTATTGCTTTGTATTCTAAGCGAGGAACTGAAGTTATAAATGGAACTTATATTCCGCCGGGCTTGGATTTTACAACCATAATAGGATATAACAGATTCAAAGAATTTTATAGCCCAGTATACAGCAAAGAATTTAATCCTACGCAACCGGATATTCGGAAAACGATTTATTGGAGCCCTTCAATTATCTTATCTAAAGATAAAAATATACAGCGTGTTGAGTTTTATAATAACGATTTGGCTAAAAAATTATTAATTGTGCTAGAAGGAATTAACGAGAATGGGAAAATAACCAGGGTAGTGAAGCAAATTGAATAAAAGCCTGATCGCTTATTGGATATGATCTATGATGTAATTACTCATTGTTAAATATATCTTTCCTGTTTTATATCCTGATTCACGCATTTTCTTTCTATTTATTTCAGTGTCTTTTCCCATGAAATTAAAAGGAATGCGGATCCGTTGTACTTCAAATGCCACTTCTACTTTGGTGGGAAGTACCTCTGTTGGTTTGGCGTAGTTCATCAATAATTTGTAGGTTCCATCTTTTCGGGTACTGATCTCTGATTCTGCAATACGCATATTGGAGATATCCAGTAGGAGTAGGGCAATCGAAAAATCTGAATTAGGATCTGTTGGTACAATATTTATTGCTTTATATTTCTTGCCATTTCTTATTTCTTCGCCCCTTGGTACGGTTATATAAGAATAGGAAAGCAAACTGTTCAGTGTAAAATCCAACCCTCTTTTTGGGAGCATTACAAAATCTTCTGATGAAAACCTGATCGGCTTATTTTTAGTGTATTTCATCTTAACTTTTTTAGTAGGCATGTTGATGAAATCTATATCTACATCGAGTGTTAGGTCAACCGAAAATGATTGAATGGAATCCATTCTGCTCTTAATATATAATAGATCCGGATCATGTTGCTGTGCATGAACGAACGTACAACTTGATATGATCAATAAACCTATGAGCCTGTATTTACGCATTAGCCGATATCTTTTTTTGTAAATAACAAAATCCCCCCTACCATAAATAAAAGGATATAACCTGTTGTAAGAAAGCTATTTAATTTCACAATTTCCCAGGCAATATGTTGTTGAAAAAAGTACTGCCAGGTATCGCTCAGTTTTGCAAAGAAAAGTGTATTTATAAGCGTGTTACCAAAATCTATTTTTAGTAAAAGATGGCTCAATATCAGGAAGAATGCAGATACGATCCATGTTTTAGCGGCATCCTTACAAATGACGCCAATGGTTAAACTGGCAACTGAAAAAAAGATCATGGATAATGTACCGGATAAAAAAGCAAATAATAATCTTTGAAAAGCTTCCGAAGCAGGGAAAAAATTAAGGGTATCTAAGTACACAATCAGGTCGCCCCTTCCAAAAAAAGCATAGGATAGGGAGAAGGAAGTAAGGGCCAAGAATAATACGGAAACCAAAGTAAAACAAATGGCAACGATATATTTAGCCAATATAAATTGCCCTTTTTTTACCGGCTGTAACATGGTTGTTTGTATGGTACGATCTTTATATTCAGTAGTAAGTGTACCCGATACCACAATCATTAAAATCAATGGTAAATGAAACCATTGTGTATTGAGTATCAGGTACACCAATAGGTTACCATTCAGCAAATTCCCTTCAAAATAAAAGTTTTTTTGTAGGTTTTCGAGTAGCATATCGAGTATATTCTTTCCTTGAAAATAAGCACTTCCGAGGATGATCAACTCAATACAAAACAAAGAAGCCAGTGCCAAATAGGTTCTACTTTGTTTAAAGAGCTTAAAAAACTCTATTTGTATTAATGCTTTCACGATGCTGCGATATTGAAGAGTTTTTCCATATTGAGCTCCGGGGTGCAAGAGCTGATAAAAATATTTTCAGCTTGTAATTGAGCGATCAATTCCGGAATGGCGGCAGCATGAATGGTTACATGTGCGCATTGTCCGGTTATATGATGCGGATATTTTTTTATAGCAACTGATGCATGAATATTATTTGCAGCAATAGCATATACGTCGGTATTATCGGCGATCATTTTTTGTGCGGCACCGGTATTTACGATGCGCCCCTCTTTCATTACATAAAGGGTATTACAAATTTTACTTAATTCTTCAATGATATGGGATGAGAGAATGATGGCTAGTTTTTCTTTTTCAGCTAATCCAACAATAAGTGTGCGGAGCGCTAAAACGCCCATAGGATCTAATCCCGAGAAAGGTTCATCCAAAATAAGACAGGAGGGGTTATTCAATAATGCTATAGCGATGCCTAATCTTTGTTTCATTCCCAAAGAAAAATTCCGAACGGGGTCTTTTCTGTCTGTAGGTAATCCTACCTTGATCAATATTGCTTCGATTGTTGATTTTGTAATTTTCATTTGCTGTGCCATTGAAAAAACTTTTATGTTCTCATAGGCATTCAGGTATTCATATAAAGCCGGGCCTTCTATAATGGCTCCAATTTTTTTTGTATGACTCCCTATCACATGAATTTCCCCACTATTTGCTGTTGTTAATCCTAATATAATTTTAAACAAAGTTGTTTTACCGGCTCCATTGGCGCCCAATAACCCACATATTTCGCCCTGTGCACAATGGATACTCACATTGTTTAATACAAGCCTTTTCCCGAATGATTTGGTAATATTGATGGCAGTAATACTCATTATTGGATGGCAAAATCCATCTTTGAATAATCAAATTTTGGGGTATATGGTTTTTCCAGAAATGTGCGCGACCAGAATTTCTTTTTTATTAAGAAGAGGGGCTCTTTAATCATGAAGTAGGGTACATAATGATACCATTTCACCCCCATACCGGCATAATGTTTCTTTACTTCATCTCCGATACCTAATTCTTCTGCGGCTACTTCTGCGGCCATACGTTGGCATTTAGAGCCAATATAATGATTGGCAATACGTTTGTTGAAGCCATGAATAAAGAATTGATCTTTGGCTCTTTTATAGTTTTGAAACCTCGACCAACCATCTGCTAGTACTAGGAAAATATGGATAAAAGAAAACATAAAACTCCATGCCCAGAAAAGTACCCATGGAATCATTTGTAGGGTATAAGCTTTTTCCAGTTTAATCCAATAGAACCAGGCTTCAAAGATGAAGAGTGCTAAAGAATAATATAGGAGTCTGCCTACACGTAAGTAGGAAATATACATGATTGTATTGCCGTACATCTTTTTTCTTGTAACTGAAAATAGGAAGATTTCCGTATATTGAAAGAAAATGATATATCTTTTTTGAGAAAGTAAATTTAATAGCTTATATAAGTTTTTATATAAGAAGTCGCCAACATTTAGTGAGTAACGTAAATATTTCACTAAAAGAAACTACTGGATATCAGATAATGATTTAATAAGTAGACAAATAATCGTAATTTTTTTTAAGTTTCTCATAGATAAAGACTTTTGGGCTTCCTGCATGTGTTTTTCTACTGTGTTTATACTGATATTTAGATGAAGAGCTGCTTCCTTGTAGGAATATCCATATAGTTTAATCAGTTTAAAAACCTGCCGCCTTTTTGGAGGCAATACCTGCAAAACCTCATTAATTTCAAATGAATTTTCTTTATGCTGAATAGCACTTTCTCCATTATTTTCAAAGCCTATCTGTTTTGAATAAATACTTACATCATCTACCCATACATATTTTTCGTTTTTGCGTA
>CABHOW010000023.1 GCA_902168225.1 uncultured Flavihumibacter sp.
CTTCAAATGCTTTGATTGAAGGATCGCAAATTAATGTTTTCTGTCACAAAGATAAGGGTAAATCGATATTGTGGGGTTATTGTCCCACGTATTTTTTTCAGATTTCTTTCAACTTGCCCGGCAAACGCGCTGGCATTATGGAAAAGGAAGCAGGTAATCAATATCTGATTGCATTTGGGCAACATATAGCATCAATCAGGAAAAGCAAAAACTTAAGCTTGCGTGAACTTGCGCAGCTATGTGATCTTGATCATAGCGACATCGCCAAGATCGAAAAGGGCCAAAAAAATTGCCAGCTCCTCACACTGGTCGAACTAGCAACAGGATTGGGCGTAGAGCCTAAGGAGTTGTTGGGGTTTTGAAGGGAGGATGTTGAAGGAATGATAGCAAGGTTGATCACGGAATCCAGCTAGTCTTTATTTATTGTACAATTTGACTGTTTTCCAAACATTAAAAAGGATTTAGTATTGTTTCGAAAAGCTACATTCTCAATACTGTTTTGACCAAATAATTAATTCCATTAAACCATTAATTAAGCTTTTAACGGTGTACCTGTTAATTGGATACCCGGTTTTTGAGCTGCCATGGAAGTACTCACTGCAAGCACTATGAATCAACTTGGTCAAGCTTGATATTGTACTATCTTGATAAGGTTGAGTAGTAGGGTTATAGTTATTGTTTCGATCTAAATTGCCTTCAAGATGTCTGTATAGAGCTGTAATAAAAGTAGGAGATCCATTTCCGTTTATAAATTGATCTGGAATCACAGCTTTATTACGACTGTTTATTGATTTGTAAATTTCTTCATGTATCTCTCTCACATCGCCAATAATACCTCTGAATTTAGCAGGATCTGAGTTTTCAGCATTTCTGAAAATATTTAATAAAGTCTGTTCCTTATTAGCAGGTAACAGGCCTACTGTAAACGCATCGAACACTTCAGGATTTTCTCTTTTTATACGCAATGGTTCAGCATTTTGAACACAATACTGCAATGCTTGTAAAAGTTGTGCCTGATGGTCCGGTTTCTTTAAAAAAAGCTTTTCTTCTTTATAATACTTTTTAAGCGTTTCAAATTCTGATTCGTCGCCGGTTAAAATAAACCTTGGGAATCCAGGTATTGTAGAATCCAGGTATCTAAGTGCAGATGCGATAAAAGAGGCATCTTCCTTTGCCTGGTCGTCCGTTAGAAGCCCTTTAATATCTAATACCACTGCAGCGTATTTATGTACTTGCGCCGGCAATAATCGCTTTAGCCCATCTAAGCTATTTTTAGGAGCAACGGTTATCCCAGCTGCATAGGCGTCGTTTGTAAAGTTTCCGATAAATTTATTATCGTCATCAACTAAGATAATGCTGTTCATGATTGCTGTTTATTTATAATCGGTAATTCAATGTTTAATAAAAATCCTTCGCTATAGTTGCTTTCTAAAATGAGTGCTCCCGCATGGGCCGCTACAATTCGGCTGATATAATTGCCTCCAATACCGGACCCTGTACTTTTATTCCCTTTTTCAAAGGCTGTGACAAAGTCTTTTTGTGTTAGCTCATATGGTGCTCCATTATTCGAATATTCAATAGTTACAACGCCCCGCGTTTTATGCCTTTTTACGATGAACTGAACTTGGTTCTCTTCATCGTCATTTTTGTTTGCAAATGCATGCTTCTCGGCATTGCGCAGCAGTTGGTCCAATAATTCCTTAAACGAAGCTTCATGTAATAATACATGGGCAGCTTCACCTTTTACTTTAATAGTATATAAACCATTCTGCTCAATATCTTTTTGAGTTTTGTATTGGTTTAAAAAATTCAGGATGTTTACTTCCTTCAGATCTTCAGGCAGTAGTGTAAAATTCATTACCTTATCTACATTTGTAAGAACATTGCTCAGGTGGTTTGTCTCACCGGATAATTTTTCTAATAATTGGCCTAATGTAAAATTATCCGGCTGTGCTATATCCTGTTCAATTTCCGAATCTATCGGCACATCTAAATTCTCGTATTCTTTTAAATCTGCTAAATTTTCTCTTCTAACTATTCTATCAATCCGCTGTGTTATGCTATTTATACCAGTGAAGACGGGCCTTAATTGATGGGTCAAGGTCTTTATAACATCGGCTCCAGCTTGCTTTGTTTCTTCTTTGTATCCTAAGGCCAATATGCGGTCCTCTACCCTTTGCCTTTCTTCGGCAATGAGGTTGGCTTTTTGCGATTGTACAAACTCAACTTGAGCCTCTATGCTCATGTACGGTACGATAACTTCTTTAAGTCCCGCGATACTTACATACGGCATTACAGTACCCAATTTTCGCTTTTCAATTTGCTCCTGAATAAAGGTAGCGTGAAATTGATAATAGAGGTATTCAATATTTAACTCAGACCAATGGCTTATTGTAAGTGCATAAACATTACTATGCGGCAATATTACCGGCACCTCATCTGTGGGCCGGAAAATGGTTGGTTTTAAATTATCTCCGATCCTAGCCACTAATATGCATTCACGAGCAACAATATTTCTTTCATATCGATAACCGCTGCTAAGCCAGCCGGTGTTTGAAATATCCAGGTTGATATCTAATATATCTTTAGATAAATTTTCGACCTTTATAAGGGGGATATCCCCTTCTCTATGAATTAAAGATTTTTCAGGACTTACACCAGCTTTAATTTGTGCGATATCGCCTAATAGTCTTCCCCTCTCTTCTTTCAGCATTATATTGCCTATGAGAAATTGAGCGTCATAAGCATCTGCCGATAGGTTGGTATCTGATCTTAAATCATCATAAGCTACAATTTGCGCGTTTTTGCTTAAAACTATTTTGTCGTTATACTGCTGAATAACCTCATCGTTGTTTAATATCAAAGACTTTACGCTCTGGTCTTCGGCTTTTGCGGTAATAAATTGAATACGATTAGTTAGCTGATTAGGCTTATTCTTATTAAGTACAAGTATGGATGCCTTTGCATCAGTATATGGTCTTAGCGTACCATAAGGGAGGCTAATAATGCTTTCAATAACATCCTGTTCAATGAGCAAATCCCTTATTTCTTTTTCCTTTCCTTTTTTAACAAGAAATCCATCCGATACCGTAAGTACCGCTTTGCCATTATCATTTAGCTTAGATAAGGCAAATAATACCAGTGATCCAAAACTTTTACCCGATTGCGGAATTGAAAGCCTATACTGGTTGTAAAGCATAGCATGTTCTACCGAATTAGTAATGCCATTGGCGGGTAAATCAGCAATGATGAAATCATATTTTCTCCCCTCATTTATTTGTTCAAAGCAGTCTTCAGATCGAATATCGTTAACACTACCCATGCCATGCACCAGTAGATTTAAATTACCCAGCTGAGCGATTCGCTTATTGATTTCCGATCCTTGTATACTGACATTTTCGTGAAGTTTCGCTTCAATAAGTAAACCACCAATACCTGCTACCGGATCGTAAACAGAAGTGTTTTCTGTTGGATTTAGAATAGCTACCATTAATTGTCGCAGGCTATAGGGCGTATGATTCAACGATGATTTATCGCTATCAATGTAAACAATAGTTAACAAGTATTCGTAAATGTTACCAAACTCTTGATCGCTTAAATGCCGCGTGTGAATTTGATTTAGAATTGATGCTATTTCTTTACGCTTAAAATTATCCAGTTTAATCAATAATCTGGCGCACTCCTCGAAAACACCTTCTGGGGCGATAGAATAATCTTCTAGAGATTTGAGTTTTTCCACAAAGGATCGTCCACCATCAATTAAATCATCTAAAGTAGATTTGGACTCACCATTAGGTTTTAAAGGATAAGAACGCCCCGGCCGATCGTTGATATCGATAAACCGCTTATAAAATAACAATACGGCTATTATAAATTGTATATCAGCAAGGATGAAAATACCCTTTAGCGTATTGCTCAAGTATTCATAGCTGGTTAGTAGATTTTTCCAATGGTTATCTTCTACTAATACAATATGACCGTTTATGTTTTGAAGAATAGAAGGATAGTTCTTTACACGGGCGTAAACCTGGCTGCTTTGAAGCGGCGTAGCATCTGCCTTTTCGTAATAGCCGGACAGATTGATGGAATCAGCAATATCCATTGCGGTCATTGGGTGGCCATTTTCCCTGAGTACTTTTTGTATCGCTTCATGCAATTTCATAATCCGTTATTTTCTTTGATAAACGCCAAAGCAATTTCTTCGTTTTATTCTATCACAATTTCTACGGCATGCTTGGCTATTCCAATAATTTTTTGCTTCAGCTTTTAACTGTTGGTTCTAATACTAAATCATTTAGCTTCTTGCACATTTTCATCGACTTTAGGAATCGCTAGCTTTTTCTATATTTTCTTTACTAATCGAAATAATATCTGTAGACCCAATTATATATTTACATTCTGAATGTATACCCAAGACATGCAAATATATCTATTTACAAAGGATTTCCGTACGGCAGGCCTGAGTTATAGCTCTCACGTTATAGTTAACCTTCAAACATTTAACCCCGAAGGTAAAAT